>CANGTV010000005.1 GCA_947457015.1 Alphaproteobacteria bacterium
CTAGATAGTGTAGTCACGAGATTTGGAGCCATAGGGCGATGCACCGTATGTGGACTGCAGCAAGGAAAGAAGATGAGTTTTTAGCGTATCGTGTGGCAATCCCTCTCCAACGTTTGAGATGGAGAAATGTATTCTCTACCAAATGTCTCAGCTTATAAAGATCAGCATCATATTGACGGGGATGCTTACGGTTTTTTCTTGGCGGGATAAGGACTTGCATACCCTGTTGAAGTGCTTGATTTACGATAGCATCACTATCATACCCTCGATCAGCAAGTAATTGTTCTGCCGTAATCCCTTCTATGAGGCGGTTTGCTTGAGTACAATCTGCTGTTGTACCTTGTGTAATAATAACCCGGACCGGCATACCATTCGCATCCACGGCCAAATGCAATTTTGTGTTGAGCCCCCTTTTGTGCGGCTCATCTCTTGATTGCCCCCCTTTGCTCCTGCTGCATGAGGATGGACCTTGCAGTGCGAGGCATCAATCATTAACCATTCATAATCAGGCGCATCAATGAGAATCTCCATAAGCTTTTCCCAAATTCCTTTGTCTCTCCAACGAATGAAACGGCGGTGGGTATTGCTCCAATTTCCATAGTCAGGAGGCAGATCTCTCCAAGGAGCTCCTGTTCTCATGATCCACAACACGGCGTTGATAAAGAGACGATTGTCTTCAGCTAGGCCTCCCCAGCTTCCCTTACGTCCTGGAAGATGAGGCTCAAGCAAAGCCCATGCATTGCCTGTAATATCGTGTCGTCTATGAAAATTCATCTTTCTCTCCTTATTTTTTTGGAGAGTATAACTTCTTTCTTATCTCGTGACTACACTATCTAGTATACCACCTCGCGTTAAAAAAGCCTTAATATCGGAATCTCTTCCCCCTCTGAAGAGCCCGTGCTATAAGCCATAAGATGACATCTCAAGTGCAGAAAAATATGTCCACCGAGGGCCACGAAATTACAGATCCTGGATATCTGGAACAAACACGCTCATTAAATCCTGCGCAGCGCCAAGCTGTGGAGATGACGGAAGGGCCTCTTTTGGTCTTAGCAGGTGCCGGCACAGGAAAAACACGGGTGTTGACCACCCGCCTTGCCGCCATTCTTTTAAGTCGGAAAGCCTGGCCTTCTCAAGTGTTAGCCGTGACCTTTACAAACAAAGCTGCCCATGAAATGCGAGAGCGGGTGGCTCACCTTATTGGAGGACCTGCGGAAGGATTATGGCTTGGGACCTTTCATTCCATTTGTGTTCGCATTTTAAGGCGCCATGCCGAGCTTTTGGGACTCCAGGGTTCGTTCACAATTTTAGATACGGATGATCAACTGCGATTAATCAAACAAATCATCAAAGCCGAAGGAATTGATGAGAAAAAGTTTGCTCCCCGGGTACTTGCGTCGTGTATTAGCCGGTGGAAAGATCGTGCCCTGACTCCTGTAAAAGTCACGACACCTGCCTCTGACTTTGAAAAAGTTGCTCTTCGCGTCTATGCATTTTATCAAGAACGGCTGAAAGTTTTAAATGCCGTTGATTTTGGCGACCTTATCCTTTTGTGTTTAAAGCTTTTTACAGAGAATTCCGATGTACTTGCCCAGTACACCACACAATTTCGGTATATCTTGGTGGATGAATATCAGGACACCAATGTGGCTCAATACCTTTGGCTTCGTCTTTTGGCCCAAGGGACGGGAAATATTTGCTGCGTCGGCGATGATGATCAATCCATCTATGGATGGCGAGGGGCGGAAGTCGGAAATATCTTGCGCTTTGAAAAGGATTTTCCGGGAGCCGCCATTATCCGCCTTGAACAGAATTATCGCTCCAATGCCCATATTTTAGGCGCAGCGTCCTCCCTTATTGCGCAAAATGCAGGCCGATTTGGGAAAACCTTGTGGACAGAGGCCGATGGAGGTGAAAAAGTCCATGTTCAAGGAGTATGGGATGGGGAAGAAGAAGCCCGCCTCATCGGAAATAAGGTGGAAGACCTGCAACGAAAAGGTCAATCCCTCAACCAAATGGCCATCCTTGTGCGTGCGGGCTTTCAAACCCGTGAATTTGAAGAGCGATTTCTTACTCTTGGGGTTCCCTATCGCGTTATTGGCGGATTGCGCTTTTATGAGCGCCTTGAAATTCGCGATGCGCTCGCTTATATGCGCATTGTGGTTCAACCTAATGATAGCCTCGCTTTTGAGAGAATTATGAACACGCCCAAGCGCGGCATTGGGACCAGCACCCTCCAAACCCTCCACCAATATGCCAGGTATGAAGAAGTTTCTCTTCCCGAAGCTACACTCCGCCTTATGGAAACGGATGAGCTACGTGGCAAAGCAAAGACTGCGCTTCAAGGTCTTTTCTATGATATTGGACGGTGGCGTCAACAGATGACCATCCTTCCTCCTGGAGATCTGGCGCGTATTATTTTAGATGAATCGGGTTATACGGGCATGTGGCAAGCAGACAAATCTCCAGAAGCCCCAGGGCGTCTTGAAAACCTTAAGGAATTTGTAAACGCCATTGAGGAATTCGAAAGCCTTCCCGCCTTTTTAGACCACGTGAGCCTTGTCATGGAAAACATCACCAATACAAGCGCTGAAATGGTGAGCATCATGACACTCCACAGTGCTAAAGGTCTTGAGTTCAATACAGTTTTCTTAACAGGATGGGAGGAAGGTCTCTTCCCTCATCAGCGCGCCCTGGGTGAGACAGGAGAAGCTGGCCTTGAGGAAGAACGCCGGCTGGCTTATGTTGGTCTTACCCGTGCGCGGGAGCGGGCCATTATTACATTTGCCGCCAACCGCCGCATCCACCACCAATGGCAATCCAGCGTTCCCTCTCGCTTCATTGAAGAGCTTCCCTTTGATCATACGACACACCTCACGCTCGGAGGCAAAACGCAACCTTTTTTAAGAGCTCCGGCTCCTAAACTTCCTACGCCCCCTGCACGCCCTTCGGGAGAAAAAAAGTTTCACGTGAAACAACGCGTCTTTCATCTTAAATTCGGCTATGGCTGCATCATCAGCATCGAAGGAGATAAGCTTGAGATTGATTTTGACCACACAGGCCAGAAAATGGTCATGAAAAGCTTTGTGGAGAGTGCGGAGTGAATTTTGATTTATCTCTGGGTTGCTTCGCTTCGCTCGCAATGACAAAAAAAGAACGTCATTGCGAGGAGCTTGTGCGACGAAGCAACCCAGCCTTAGGATAGCGTATCATGACCCTCACCCAACTTGAATGCTCTGTTGATGAAGCCATCGCTGAGGAGCTTTCCTCCTTCCTAGAAGAAGAGGCCCTTTCTGTGACGTGGTATGAAAAAGAACCAGAACGCTGGGTGTTGCAAATCGTGTGTCAGCCTTCTTCTGAACCCATACTCCAAAATCAAATGATTCACTTTTTTAAAGAAAAGGACCTCTCCCTCCCAGATATAACGTCCCGTTCCGTTCCCCAGGAAGATTGGGTTTCAGCCGTTTACCGAGACTCCCCTCCCCTCACCATTGGGCGGTTTTATATCTATGGATCCCATGTGCAAAATGACCCGCCCACGGATCTTATCCCCCTTCGCGTTGATGCAGCCACCGCTTTTGGGTCAGGACAGCATGAGTCAACGGAAGGGTGCCTTAAGGCCCTGACCCTTCTTGCGGAACACCAGTCTTTTCACCATCCTTTGGATATGGGGTGTGGATCAGGAATTCTGGCGCTTGCTATGGCTTCCCTCTGGAAAACTCCTGTTCTTGCCTGTGATAATGATCCAGAGTGCGTCCGAGTCACCCTTGAGAATGCACGCCTTAATCACCTTGAGGCTTTCCTGAGCGCTCAACTAAGCGAAGGATTTAGCTCCCTTAAAGGCAAAATTTTTGATATAATAACGGCTAACATCCTAGCGGGCCCCTTGTGTCAAATGGCAGGAGACGCTTCAAAGGCCTTAAAGCCAGGAGGTTATATTGTGCTAGCAGGCCTTCTCAACCGTCAGGCGGAAGATGTCATTGATGCCTATCGAAGCGCAGGCATAAAACTCGTTGATCAACTTTTTATAGGCGATTGGTCTACCTTAATAATGCGAAAAGAAAGCCATGAATAAACTTAAAGCCCTCCGAGACTTTATGAAAGCAGAGGAACTTTCAGCCCTTCTCATTCCTCATACGGATGAATTTCAAGGGGAGTACATTTCTGCACACGCGGAGCGGTTGAAGTGGGCAACAGGATTCACCGGGTCCTCTGGCTTTGCTGTGATCACTCAAGATAAAGCCGTTTTTTTTACAGATGGACGCTATACCCTTCAGGCCAAAGAAGAGCTTCCTTCGGTCTATGAGATTTATAATATTACTGAAAAAAAAGCGCCTCAGTGGGTGAACGAGCATCTCTCCGCCCATGAAAAAGTCGGTTACGATCCGTGGCTTTTTACGGAGACTCAACTCCAAGGGTATGACCGCCCTCTTATTTCTTTGCACCCCAATCCTATTGATGTCCTGTGGGCAGACCAACCACCGCCTCCCCAAGATTTTATTCAGATCCACCCCCTTACTTATGCCGGCGAAAGTGATGAGAGCAAACGCAAGCGCATAGGATCATCCCTTAAGGCAGACCATGTATTGATTACAGCCTGTGATTCCATCGCATGGCTTCTGAACATCCGCGGGAATGATGTGCCCCACACCCCTCTTGTTCATAGCGTCTGTTTACTTCATCAAGACGGCTCTTATGACCTCTTTGTAGACTTGGATAAAATCAACGGAAAAATTTTTAATCATCTCCGAAAGGGAGGGGGCCGAGCCATTGACATACGGCAACTCCTTACGCATTTAAAGATGCTTAAAGGAAAATGCCAAGTAGACCCTCAAACAACGCCTGTCAGTCTTATTCAAACATTGAAAGAAGCCGGCGTTTCCATTTATCGTGATAGGGACCCCTGCATTCTTCCCAAAGCGCTTAAAAACGAGGTAGAAATCCAAGGGGCTATTCAAACCCATATTCAAGATGGCCTTGCGCTTTGCCGGTTTTTCGCGTGGCTTGAGGCTCAGCCTTTGCAAGGAGAAACGACTGAAGTAACGGCCGCTCATAAACTGTACGAATTTCGAAAAACAGGCCAGCACTTTAAGGACCTGAGTTTTGAAACCATCTCAGGCTTTGGAGCTCATGGCGCCATCGTTCATTATCGCGTGACACCTGATTCTGATATTCCTTTAAAGCGGGATGGACTTTACCTCGTAGATTCAGGAGGTCAGTATTTAACAGGCACAACAGATGTCACCCGCACTCTTACTTTGGGAAACCCCACCTCTGAACAAAAGGATCGGTATACCCGTATTTTAAAAGGCCATATCGCTATTGCTCAAGCTGTTTTTCCAAAAGGAACAGCAGGCATTCAGCTGGATGCCTTCGCCCGTCAATTTTTGTGGCAAATAGGATGTGATTACACCCACGGTACCGGCCATGGAGTTGGCAGTTATCTTAGCGTTCATGAAGGACCACAACGGCTTTCCACATGGGCAGCAAGTGAACCCTTAAAATCTGGGATGATTCTTTCTAATGAGCCAGGATACTATAAGGAAGGTGAGTATGGCATCCGCATCGAAAGCCTGATCACCGTTATTGAAAAGCCAAACCTTGCGGGCTTTTATGGGTTTGAAACCCTCACACTCGCCCCCTTTGATGTTAAGCTTATGGATTTTTCTTTACTTACAAAATCAGAAAAAGACTGGATCAGGGCTTACCACACGCGGATTTTTGAGACTTTTTCTCCGTATTTGGATGAGACAACAAAAACGTGGCTTAAGAAGATCGATTCTTCTCCTCTCTGATCCCAAGTAAAAGAACAACCTCTCCTCTTGTGGGAGAGCTAGGTCCTTGCGCCTGAAAAATCAGCTTTGCCCTAAGAAAAGATCAAAAATTTTCATGAGTCTCCCCTTCTTCTTTTCTCTCTTCTGCTTGACTCAGATCTATAAATAAGAAATCATAAGAGAAATAGGGAATTGTAAATTATTCGGCATTTTGTCATCCCCCCTCGGCTGTCATCCCGAACTTGTTTCGGGATCTCCTTGACAACCAGATGCTGAAACGAGTTCAGCATGACAATGAGCGTTCGGGATGACAGCCGGGCGGGATGACAAGAGTGGAGCTAACTTTGCAATTTTCTCAAAACAAACAAAAATAAGGATCTTCACATGATTAAGAGTATTCTTGTCGCATTGGATGAATCTCCCTCAAGTGACGCTGCAAAAAAACTAGGTGTGCACCTTGCTAAGACCTATAAAACCGCTCTTTCAGGGATTGGGATCTTAGACGAACCGTGGATTGCTGCGCCTGAGGCCATTCCCTTAGGGGGAGCCGCCTTTAAAGTAGAGATTGATGCACAGCTTTTGTCGACTGCAAAGCGTCATGTGGCCAAACTTGAAAAAGAATTTGTTGATTTTTGTAAAACCCAAGATATTTCGTGCTCCATTATTGACGCGACAGGCGTTCCCTATTATGAGATCGAACATTTTCTGACAGAGCACGATATTCTTATTGTGGGGAAGGATGCCAATTTTCACTTTGCTCCTCCCTCAGACACAAGTGTTTCCGTAAGACAGCTCCTCAAAGACAATCCACGTCCTGTAATTATTACAGGACCTCATCTTCCTTATCAGGACAGTCCAGATGTGCTGGTTGCTTTTGATGGGACGCTTGCATCCTCAAGAGCCCTCCACATGGGCATTTTGATGGGTATTTTTCACAAGAAGACACTGCATATTGCAAGTGTGAGTGAGGATGAGGAAGAAGGACGAGATTATGTAAACATTGCTGCCAAGCTTTGCCATAATCACGGGATTAAGACGCATGTTCACCCGCTTGTCACCTCTGAAAAGCCTGCAAAAGCTCTTCTTAATTTGATAGACGAACTCAAGCCCTCCTCCCTTATCATGGGAGCCTATGGCCGTGGAGGCTTAAGTCGTTTTTTTCGAGGATCTTGTGTTGAAGAGATTTTAAAATCAACGGACGTTCCCATATTTTCTTTTCATTAATTAAAAAGAACATAAGCCGCTTCTGAAAGACAATACAACCAGACAAATTTTGAGAGGCTGTTAGTTTTGTTGTCATCCCCGAGCTAGAAGGTCTTGATTTGCAACGCAAATCTTAGAGCTTCTTCATCGGGGATCTTGTTGAAACACCTCATTGCTTCTAGAAGATCCCCGATGAACCAATGCTACTGTTTTTCTTTGAAAAACAAAGCATTGCTAGCTCGGGGATGACAAACGTTGAGTAATTAAAACAAGAACGTCGGGTGGTGAGTTGATAAGAAGCGATTCATTGAGTAAACACCACATAAGCCGCATCAGACAAACAATAGGTGGGATGATGTTTTATAACTTCTTCTAGTTTTCTGAATCTTTTGTCCAGATGACGTGTGTGCCAAAGCGTCATGTGCGGTATATAGTTTTGAGGCGCAGTTGTCTTGTCCAAGGAAAAAAGGCCCCCTGAGATGTCCTCCGCCTTTTTAAAAAGCCAAAGATTGAGATCTTTTAATTCCTTTTCTGACTGAAGAGTTGGTGTAAAAGCCATGACATGGCCAAAAAGAAGGGTCGCTGCTTCAACCTCATAGAGAGGAAAATGGGGATGAATATGGTCTTGGAGGGCGGTTACAATTTGTTCTCCCAAAGCCATGGCCTCATCTTTAGATGGAATTTTTTCAATAAAACCAACCGTGCAGTGAAATTTGGGGTGCTTATGGGTCTCGCCTACACTCTCAAGAAGATTCCTGATTTTTTCTTGCTCCTTTGACGACACATTTATTTTGATGGCTATGGAATGCATAGGGGTTAATCCTCGCAATCATATCTTGTATTATAAACAAAAATGAGATCTTTGTCCAAAAAAGTAACTTCAAGAACACTATACACTCATTCAACTTTACTCATTCAACTTAAAAATGTGCACTTTTGTTGCAATTCTTCCATTGTCATCCCCTGCTGTGGCGGGGATCCAGAGTAACCGCTGTCATGCTGAACTCGTTTCAGCATCCCCTTGTTAACGAGATCCCGAACACGTTCGGGATGACAGCGTGGCTTATTCCTGGATCCCCGCCTTCGCGAGGATGACATGTGGGGGGTAACGGAAAATACGCACTTTCATTCAGAAGCAGCACACACATAGGGCTCTTGCCATTTTGCGTTCAAACAATGAGCAGTAAGACGAGGCGAGAAGCGAGGAGCGTATATAAGTCCGAAGTCTGACGCCCTCATTGGAAGAACGCAAAATGGTATCATTGTTCTTGAAGTTACCTTTTTTCGGTTGTCATTCCCTGGATCCCCGCCTGCGCGGGGATGACACCGGGGAGTGCCACTATAAGATATCTTCATATCAAATGAGTATAGTCATTGTTCTTGAAGTTAACCTGAATTTTTGAATAAGGTTATTTAAAAAGAGGCAACGTGGCCCTCTTCTCCCTTTTCTGGTGACTGATTCCTGACCACTAAGCGCTGAAATGGCGTCCCCTACGGGATTCGAACCCGTGTTGCCGCCGTGAGAGGGCGGTGTCCTAGGCCTCTAGACGAAGGGGACTTATACCTTGCCTTGTACCTGAACTCCTTGCCTGAATCAAGGCTCTTCCAAAGCCGTATTTATAAAATATTAACTTTTTCCTGTTACCTCTCATATAAACACGTTTAATTGAGAGGAAGACAATCATGAAATTTCTTTGGATACCCCTTGCGGCGTTGACGTGCGCTTCAGCTCTTGAGGCAAGAGATTATTCTTCTTGTCATGAGAAATGTTTCCTCTCAAAGGCAAGTTGCAATACAAAAAAATCGCATAGCTTTAATTCATGCGAACCTGAACTTATGGCTTGTAAAGCTAGTTGCGAGAGTGGACGACCTCACGAAGCTTATAGGGCAAGCCCCCCTCTTGAAATTGCTCTTAATCCTATTATGGATGTTAATTTGTTTTAAGTTCCAGTCGTGTCAGCCCATAGGTAGCTCCAATGATCATAAAGCTCCCTAAAATGACCCAGAAAGTAGGAACCTCTCCAAAAATAAGGTACCCAACAGGAATGGCAAAACACATCCGCGTATATTCAAAGGGTGCGAGATAGGAAGGATTTGCGTACCTTAAAGCTGTTACGGAACAGTATTGAGAGAAAACTCCGATGGCGCCAATGGCTATTAACGCCATCAAGTCAGACGTAGACGGTGTTTCCCAAACACTGAGTGCCAGTATTCCTGCAATAAACGTGGTCACCGTGTTGGCGTACAACATAATCGTAAGGGTGCTTTCAGTACGTGAGAGAAGCTTGACGCAAATGATAGAAAAGGCTGCAAAAAGATTGGCTAGAAGCTCAATCCACACGCCCAGTCCCACGGGCATCGCATCAGGGCGAACCATAACAATAACCCCAAAATACCCGAATAAAATCAATCCCCATTTTGAAAGAGAGATCGAATCCTTCAAAAGCAGCATGGAGAGGACAGTTGTAAAAAGGGGGCCCGTCATTCCAATAGAAGTGGCAAGCGCAAGGGGTAAGTTACGGTAAGCATAATAAGTACACGCCATCGCAATCCCCACACAGATAACCCGTGTTATATGGAGAAGGGGGCGTGACGTGATAAATCCTTTTATACCTACCGACATGACAAAGGGGCTGAAGAAAACCAACCCAAAGAAATAACGCATAAATAAAATAACAAAGCTGTTCACCTCCGGAGAGAGGGTTTTTGCAAAAACCATAGCGGTGCTGAAGCTGAATGCCCACATCAGCATAAAAGCTGCTCCAACAAGCTTTGGAGAAATCTCTCGGTTAAGAATAGCTGTTTGGATTACGCTCATCACCTAGCGTCCTACACTGCGGCGTCTTCTTCGACAGTTTGAAACGCTTTGAGGCGTCCACACACCTTATCCATTAAAATGGCCAAAGCTCCGTTCGAAAGAACATTTGTCGTAGTTATAAAAGGATCACAGAGGATATAAAGGGTGGTAATAAGCCCACTCATGGAGTCCGTAAACCCAAAATAGCTTTCTAAAATAGGAAGCAAGATAATAATCTCTCCCCCAGGGACGGAAGCTACTGCGAATTTTGCAACCATATAATACATGGAAAACAAGAGAAATGTTGAATAACTCATGGGATCAAATCCATTGATTGCATAAACAGCGGCAATCAAAATAGGCACAGCGACCGAATCTCCCACATGGTGGATGTTGGCGGTTGCTGGGATAACAAACTGAGCCACAGCTTTGTTTTTTGTGTTTTTCTCAGCTGCTTCTAAAGTAAGCGGCAACGTAGCGGCACTGGACATTGTTGACATGGCCACAAGCCCAGAAGGAAAAACATTTTTCAAAGACGCTTTGACATCCTTTGTATTTCCAAGATTCGCTTTAAAATAAAAGAAAATAATTGAAATCACTTGCACGACAACAACCAAGCCAATCATTGGTCCATAGCCTGTGAACATTTCGACAAGGGACTCGTCATGATGAATTTTCAATAAAAATCCAATAACATATAGGGGCACAAGCGGAATAAAAATTTTTGTTAAAGCGCCCTGCACCTTATTTTTAAGCCTATCTCCCCAAGCGGCAAGCTTGTCATTGCCCCAAAAAGCTCCATAAAGTCCTGCAAGTGTTCCTATGAGAAGGGCCATATCTGTGCTTATGAGACGAGGATACGGAATTGTAAAAAATGGCTCTAGGGGTGGCAAAGCAGAGGCTATTTTTTCAACAGCATTCGCGGCATGATATCCTAGATGAGGAAGTCCTATATCTCCTGCAATGTAGCCAAGCTGTGTGAAGAGAAAGTTTGATGCCACCACAAAGCTTAAGATCATAATAATTAAGAGAGGCGCCTTTTTTTGAAAAGAAGAAAGGCAAGAGAAAATAAAGGCAAACACAATAAGGGGCATGCAGAAAACAAGCGTTTCTTTCATGAAAATGCTGAGGGTAAAAAAAGCACGCTGCACCCCCTCAGGAATCCACGCCCCAAACACCATAATAAGAATAATAGAAAGTACCAACTTTATAATCAGACCAAACTCTTTCATTGTGTTCCCTCTCATCTATTTCCATTACCGCCTTAACTCGGCAATGATGAAAAGTACGTTACCTAACTTTTATTCTCTTGAGAAGGAGTATTCTTGACTTTGCCACCCATCTCATCGTATACACCACAAAGTATTTATAATTAGGAGATAGGAACGTGAAGCGCACTTTTCAACCCAGTATTCTTATTCGTAAGCGTCGTCATGGCTTCCGCGCCCGTATGGCAACCGTAGGAGGCCGCAAAATCATTGCGCGGCGGAGAGCAAAAGGACGCGCCCGTCTGAGTGCCTAATCCTCCCTTGGAACGCCTTAAAAAACGGTCAGAGTTTTTAGCCGTTGCAAAGACAGGAAATCGATGGGTGATGCCTGCTTTTATTATACAAGTTTATAGGCACGCCCTTGAAGAAAGTATCCGCTATGGTATCACAGCTAGCCGAAAGGTAGGTGGGGCTGTGGAGCGGAATCGAGCTAAAAGACGCCTCCGAGTCCTTATAAAACAAATTTTGCCTTTATATGGATGTCCAGGAACAGATTATGTTCTGATTGCTCGAGAAGAAATTTTACGTCGAGATTTTGCATGTATGAGACAGGAACTGGAAGAAACCTTACGACGCATTCAAAGACGCTTATGAGATCCTTGCTCCATCTTGTCCTCAAATCTCTCATTTACTTTTATCGCGGCGCTATCTCCCCTTTGCTCCGTCCCCGGTGTCGATTTTTGCCAACTTGTTCCGAATATGCTCTTGACGCCCTTAACCATTATGGTCCTTATAAAGGAACTATTTTAGCTTTAAAAAGATTTTGTCGTTGTCACCCTTGGGGAGGACACGGCTTTGATCCGATTAAGAAAGACAAATCATGAACGACCAAAAGAACTTCTTTATTGCCATTTTTCTCTGCTTTGCCATTTTGTTAGGGTTTCAGTATCTGGTCCCTTCTGCACCTGAAAAAAAGCCGAGCGCCCCTTCTTCCCAAACAACACAGCCACTTCCAGCGCATCAACCTCCTCAAAAAGCAACACGCGAGGAAGCGCTAAGTGCAACTCCCCAGCGTTTGTTGATTCAAAATAAGAGTGTTCGGGGATCGCTTAACTTAGAAGGAGCCCTTTTTGATGACCTTACGCTCACCCAGTATCGTGAGACGATAAATCCAAAGAGCCCAGAAATAGTCCTGTTATCTCCTACAACGACTCCTCACGGTTATTATGCCTCCTTTGGGTGGAGCGGAACTCCAGGCATGCTCGTTCCTACAGAAAAGACGATGTGGAAAACAAATGGATTGCAATTAACCCAGCAAACACCTGTCACCCTTACGTGGGACAATGGTCAAGGGCTTTTATTTCAGCAAGTCGTTGCTATTGATGAAAATTATATGTTTACAATCACCCAAAAGGTGACAAACTCTGGGTCTGTCCCCGTTTCCCTAACACCTCAAGGAACACTCGCCCGCCAGGGAGACCCAAAGTCTTCAGGCTTTTTTATCCTTCATGAGGGCCCCGTTGGTGTTTTTGACGGAAAACTCAATGACCCCGGGTATGACGATCTTTCTAAAGCAGGGATTCTTCAAAATCCTGAAGCAAAGGGCTGGCTAGGACTTACAGATAAATATTGGCTAACTTCCCTTATTCCTGACCCTGAAGCTTCAATCACGTCTGCTTATACCCGCCAAGGAACGGGAGAAGAAACTCTCATTATTGCTCAGTACCATCGAGCCCCCCTATCCCTTGCCCCAGGAAACAGCCTTGAAGTCACGAATCATTTCTTTGCGGGGGCTAAGATTCTGCGGCTTTTAGATGGATATGAGGAAACGCTTGGGATTAATCATTTTGACCTAGCGGTTGATTTTGGCTGGTTTTACTTTCTGACAAAACCCATTTTTTATGCGCTTGAGTTTCTAAAAGGCCTTTTAGGAAACTTTGGCCTTGCAATTTTGGCGCTTACCGTTCTGATCAAGCTTGCCTTTTTGCCTCTTGCGAATAAGTCCTATGCCTCCATGGGAAAAATGAAAGCCCTTCAGCCAGAGATTGAAAAAATCCGTGAGCGATATGCGGATGATCGTTTAAAAATGAACGAAAAAATTATGGAGCTTTATAAGCGCGAAAAAGTAAATCCCATGGCGGGATGCTTGCCCATGATCATTCAAATCCCTGTGTTTTTTGCCCTTTATAAAGTCTTGTTTGTCAGTATTGAAATGCGTCAAGCCCCCTTTTATGGCTGGATTCATGACCTCTCGGCCCCTGACCCGACAACCGTTTTTAACCTTTTTGGCTTGATCCCTTGGGATCCCCCCTCTTTCCTCATGATCGGAGCCTGGCCATTGATCATGGGATGTACCATGTTCTTGCAACAAAAGATGAGCCCTCCGCCTGCGGACCCCACACAAGCGAAGATGTTTCTCTTGATGCCGATTTTCTTTACCTATCTTTTGGCCCAATTCCCTGCGGGTTTGGTTATTTACTGGACATGGAACAACATCCTTTCCATCGGACAACAGTGGGTCATCATGAAGCGCGCAGAAAAGACAAAGGCAAAAAAGAATGTCGCAAAAGCCTGAGGATTTTCCCCGCTGGCTTTTTGCACAAGACTGCACGTTTGTTACAGGTGCGGATAAGGTTGAGTCGCTCCCTGATCCTTCTCTTCCTGAGATTGCCTTTGCAGGTCGCTCAAATGTAGGAAAATCAAGTCTTATTAATGCTCTTTTGGGACGAAAAAGCCTAGCACGCGTCTCCCATACCCCAGGACGCACACAACAGCTTAACTTCTTCCTCTTAGGAAAAAGATTTTACATTGTTGATATGCCTGGCTATGGCTATGCGGCTGTTTCAAAAGCTAAAATAAAAGTATTTTCTCAGCTTATTCAAGATTATTTAAGGGGCCGTGTTCCTTTAAAGCGCGCCTTCCTCTTGATTGATAGTCGTCATGGCTTTAAACCACCCGATCTTGTGGTCATGGAGATGCTGGATAAGGCTGCTGTTTCGTATCAAGTTGTGCTCACAAAAGGAGATAAGGTCTCGCCGTCTTTTCTTGAAACTCTTATTGAGTCTTTGACCGCAGCCTTGAAGAAACACCCCGCCGCCTTTCCTACGCCTCTTGTCACCAGTTCCCTCACTCAAGAAGGATTAGCGTCTTTGCGAAAGGCCATTGCGGAGATGGTAGAAGAAGAGTGAATCTAATCTTTTGCTTCTTTCAAAAGACGACGCAGTTCATTTTGAAACTCAGGCGTGTCTTTTTGGCCATGGACTTTCACAGCGTGCTCCACAGCTACTTTCATAACTTCGTCTTCAGCGCCAGAGATGGCAAGGGTGCACTTTTTTGCACCAGGAAACCATCGACAATCGATGACTTTTCTTTTTTCTTCCATATCACTCTCCTAAAGTTAGAGGTTGTGTGTAAAACCCTACCACAAAGAAGTGAAATTTTTCTTAATGATCCTCAGGTGGATAAACACTGAGGGAAAAGCGAGAGTCAGTACCTTAGGAAAGGATCGATTGATTTAATTTCTACCCTTTCGCAGGAAAGCAACTGCTGCCTAGTTGGGTCTCCGTAAGCCATTCAGCAAATCTAAGATTTGCTTTGCGTGGTTCTTCTTTTGACGAATAAAAATAAACCTTTTTGACAATATCCAGATATTCATCGACAGAAACCCTAGGATCACAGTCTTTTATAAGTGTCAGAACGGTCTTAGCACATTCCAGCATGAGCTCCGGATAATCTACGGGAGGGCTTTTTTTGCTTTGAGACAGAGAGGCAAGGTCATCACCTGTTGTCGATGAGGCATTTACAAGATCCATAAGGGAACATTCCAACGCCTCAGCTATAGCTTGGAGAGATTGGGCGCTTGGTTTTTTGATTCTACCTTTAATAATGTTTCGTACAGAGTGTATACTTAGGCCGGCACGCCTCTCTAACTCAGCAATTGAGAGGTTCTTTGCTTCCATACGTTCAATGATTTTCTCTTTTAATGCAGATGTCATACGCTTCTTTACCTAAATCAATCTCCTATAAATATTAATCCATAAAGACGGTTGTGGTAAGCCTAAAATTGCACAATGCGAAAAAAAGCTAGCATTTGTAAAATTTTTGGTATACAAAATACCAAAAAAGGTTAATCTAAAAAAGAAGAGGATAGGATGTTTCTTACACCTAATCTTCTCAATAACAAAGTATCTGCGAACTTATTTTCTTAGAAGTCTCAGACGCTTAATAAAAAAAATTAGAACCCATAAAAGGTCACAATCGTAGGGAGGATACATCAACTTTTTCTAAAAGTCTACCTTCCTATGAAATAGCCTTTTGCGGACTGAAATTTTAACAACAGGAGCAGGAGAGCCTATGTTTAAGTTTGAGATCATTGAATCGACTCAACGAATTTTTAAAAACAAGCTTATCAAGTTAATAACTGAAAAGATGAAATTTTTTCAAGGCATTGAAATTTCTTTGACCCACCGCATCGCCCCCACCTTTATCATTGCAGAAGAGCGCAGTAAAAAAAATTTTGGAGGAGCCTGCCTTCTTAAAAAAAAACTTACCGATATCCAAGAGGATCTTGGAGAGCTTGTGGCAACGCTTACTGTCCATAATAATACTGTCTGGGAATGTTCAACTATTTACTTTGAGACACCCTCAACTCATCCACTCTCTAACTCCTCTGAAGCAGAGACCTTCTCACAAAACTTTTACCGGGGGTTGTATGAAGAGCTTGTTGCCTTTGGGGCAAACAAGAAAGTGAGTTTTATTATTATGAAGCTCTTACCCGATGTTTATGTTTCTACAAAAAAATTTGGGCTATGGCCTTACGTTGTAGAACTTAAACCCCAAAACTCTCCTGATGGACTTTTTCATGGGATTTTGCCTCTAACAGGGAGTCAATATGAGTCTTATCAAAGCACTTGGAACAATTGACTATGCTCATCATGAATGAAAATTAGGTGTTGTGTTGCACCCCCCAATTGTCATCCCGACGTACGTAAGCGGGGATGACACTGTGAGAAGTGGATACCCCCCCACTTTCAACTTAAACGAGTATAGCTATACTTATTTTTTCTTGGGCGTTGGTGCAGTAGAAGCTTCAAACCCTGATTTATTAAGGAGAGAAGCGTTAGAGCCGCTTAAGGACTCAAGGCTCACGGCACAGCCCACTATCTTAAACTGGACTTCTGTGCGGCACAGTTCTATTGCGGAGTTAAGGGCCTCCATAGGAAAACCACCTTGCTGCCCTTGTGCCGCAGCTTGCTGTTGGTTTAAAAGAGTTTGTTGAAGCATACCATAACGTATACAAGCTGTCTCAGCCTCCCCACAGACAAGAACCATTTGAGCATTGGAATAAGCCCAACTCCTATTAAGAAGAGCGCTACAATCGAAAATTCTCGAACCAGCATTTGGATTTAAATAATTCGACGACCCAAGAACTACAGAAGCCACCTCTGCAGGAAGCGCAACAGACGGTGACTGTGAGGGAGTTTTGGTGCCAGAATAGTTTTGAGCCTCTAGGTTGCCGTTACAAAGAAAGCAAAGCGCGCCTAGAAAAAAATAATGTTTCATGGGGTATTTTCTCCAAAAGAGTTGAATTTCTTTTTGTAACAGTTTAGAAAAGTGTATCACTTCTTTCCAAAGAAGGAAACACTTGCTGTTATCTTGTTTTTAAGGTACACAAGCTATATTAACATCCATGAGAACGATAGGTTGTAACAATGGCGGTTCCTAAGAAAAAAACTTCTCCCTCTCGCCAAAAAATGCGGCGAGCTCACCATGCTCTCAAACCCGTATCAAGTATTGAGTGCTCTAATTGTGGCGAGCGTAAGCTTCCCCACCATCTGTGCTCATCTTGTGGTTACTACAAGGGCCGTCAGGTGATTGGGCAAATCTCAGAATCCATTGCTTAAAGTATATCTTTCATAAAGAGAGAGTTTTGAGTGGAAATTATATTATCTGTTGATGCAATGGGGGGAGACAATGCCCCCGAGGTGATAATCCAAGGTCTTGCAACTGCATCACAACGCTATCCCTTTGTTCATTTTCTTCTTTATGGAGACAAGGAAATCGTTGAACCTTTTCTTATCAAAGAAAAAACGTTAAGCGAAAAAGTTACACTTATTCCTTGTGAAGAAGTGATAACACCAGAGACAAAGCCAAGCGCTGCTGTGCGTGGGTTCCCCAATTCTAGCATGCGTCAAGCTATTAAGGCCGTTGCGGAAGGACGCGCCCAGGGCGTTATTTCCGCTGGCAACACAGGCGCTTACATGGCTCTTGCAAAAATAATTTTGAAGACCATGCCAGGCATCGATAGACCCGCTTTAGCAAGTCTTGCTCCAACCTTACGAGGAGAAGTTGTCATTTTAGACCTCGGAGCTAATGTGGAGTGTTCTTCCAAAAACCTCGAGCAATTTGCGATTATGGGGGAACTTTTTGCTCGTCACGTTCTCCACCTCCCTCAGCCTAAAGTGGGGCTCATTAATGTGGGATCTGAAGATATCAAAGGAAGTGCAATCGTAAAGGAAGCCGCCGATCTTATTCGCACCTCTTCCATTAAAGATAATTTTTATGGTTTCATCGAAGGAGATGATATTCCGCGTGGAACGGTTGATGTCGCTGTCATGGATGGTTTTACGGGTAATGTGGTCTTAAAAGCTGGAGAAGGCGTTATGCAGCTCGCCGTGCATTATTTTAGGGAAGCTTTTAAAAGTTCCTGGAGGGCACGGCTTGGGTATTTCTTTGCGCGTCATATGTTGAAGAAACTGTCTATGCGTTTAGATTATCGGCGTTATAATGGGGGAATCTGGTTGGGTCTTGGTGGCATCGCAATCAAAAGCCATGGAGGGACAGATGCGCTAGGCTTTGCCCACGCTATTGATCTTGCCGTTGACATGATAACCTCTCAAATGAACACATATTTTCTCAAAGAATTTGCCTCAGAAACCCCTCCAGCCAAGGCAGCAAATCAATGACCCTTCGTTCTGTTATTATAGGCACAGGCAGCTACCTTCCCAAAAAAAGAGTCACCAATTACGATTTGTCCCAGCATCTTGATACCTCTCACGAGTGGATTATGGAAAGAACCGGGATTTCTGCACGCCACATTGCAGCGCCAGAGGAATATACGTCTACCATGGCCATTGAAGCAGCTCAAAAAGCATTGAGCGCTGCACAACTAACGTCCAAAGACATTGATATGGTCATCCTCGCTACCTCAACGCCGGACCATACTTTTCCTTCCACAGCCATTCGTGTTCAAGAAAAATTAGGAATTTCCAAGGGATTTGCTTTTGATCAGGCCGCTGCTTGCAGTGGATTTATCTTTGCTCTTGCCACAGCAGATGCTTACATTAAACAAGGCATGGCGACAACAGCGCTTGTTATTGGATCTGAAACTATGAGCCGCCTTCTGGATTGGACTAATCGTGGAACGGCTGTCCTATTCGGAGATGGGGCGGGCGCCGTTGTGCTCCAGGCCCAATCCCAAACTGATCGCGGAATTTTAGGGAGTCTCCTGCGCACCAATGGATCAGGCTATGATCAGCTGTACGTCAATGGAGGACCTAGCACAACTCAAACAGCAGGAACCATTCAAATGAACGGAAGAGAAGTCTTCCGGAATGCGGTGACTCGCTTAGAAGAGGCTGCTGAAGATATTCTAAAAATTCATGGTATCTCTCAAGAAGAGATCGACTGGCTTGTGCCTCACCAAGCTAACAAACGTATTATTGATGCAACAGCAAAAAAACTAGGCTTACCTGATGAGAAAGTTATTCATACAGGAGAGAATCAAGCCAATACGTCTGCCGCCTCCATTCCTCTGGCTTTAGACCAGGCTATAAAAGATGGCCGCATTAAAAAAGGAGACCTCATCTTGTGTGAATCCTTTGCCGCTGGGTATGCATGGGGATCAAACTTAATCCGAATGTGAAGCAGTTTAGCAGATGAAAGTGTTCAAATAGGTGTTTGCCAGTAAAGCATTAAATATTCTTCAAGCACCATTCTGCTGCACCGCTACACTGCCCTACTGATAAACTGACAAAGGAGGATCAAATGAAATATCGCGTTGCCGTTGTCGGCGCCACAGGAAATGTGGGGAGAGAAATTCTTAACACCCTTGCAGAGCGAAAGTTTCCCATTGAGAAGATTCAAGCGGTTGCTTCTTCTGACTCCATAGGCCAACAAGTCTCCTTTGGAGAAGATGACGTTTTAGACGTTCTTCCCATTACAGACTTTGATTTTAGTGGGTGTGACTTTGCTCTTTTTTCAGCAGGAAGTACTGTCTCAGCGGAGTTCGCTCCTATAGCAGCTCAGGCAGGATGTATTGTGATTGATAATTCCTCTCATTTTCGCCAAGAGCCTGAAATTCCTTTAGTGATACCAGAGGTCAATCCAGAATCTCTCGCAAACTATCGTAACTGCAATATTATTGCGAACCCTAATTGTGTCGCCCTTCCTCTGTCTATGGTCTTAAAACCTCTTCTAGATGAAGCCGGACTTAAACGCGTTGTTGTCTCCACCTATCAGTCTGTTTCAGGAGCAGGACGTGCCGCCATGGATGAGCTCTTTAACCAAACCCGGGCTATTTATATGAATCAGCCTGTTAAAAAAGAAGAGATGTCAAAGCAAATCGCTTTTAATGTCATTCCTCAAATTGATAATTTTAGGCCTGATGGGACCACCTGTGAAGAAACAAAAGTTGCCCTTGAAACGCAAAAGATTTTGGGGGTCAGTGTGGGAATGGCGGTTACTTGTGTCCGCGTTCCTGTTTTTATTGGCCATTCCTTAGCGGTCGCTGTTGAGCTTGAAAATCCTCTCTCTGTCGGTGAAGCGCGTGCCCTATGGCGCGAATTCCCAGGCCTTTCTATTGTTGATTATCACCAAGACGATGGGTTTGTAACACCAGCAGAAGTCGTAGGTGAAGACGCTGTGTTCATCAGCCGCATCAGACGTGATCCGTCTGTTCCTCATGGCCTGCTTTTTTGGATCGTCAGCGATAATTTGAGAAAAGGAGCAGCCCTTAATGCTGTCCAAATTGCTGAGAAGCTCGTCTCTGACTTTCTAGATCCCAGCTGTCACCAGAATATAAATTAAGCTGTTTTATATGAGAGAGTTTAATTCTTTATCCAAATCAGGTTAATCAAACAACCTTTACTTCATCTTGATCCACCATGATCTCTCCCGTAAGGCTGTTGGCAGAGGCCTTATTGATAAGCACGTCTACACATTCCCCAAGAAAATCAGGCGTTGTTTTTACATAAACTGACTGAAAATGAGGTGTTTTCCCTAAGAATTGGCCGTCTTTTTTGCCTTGACGATCCAATAGGACGGAAACTGTTTTGCCAACACTCGCCTCGTGAAAAGCAAGGTGTTGCACATTTAGAAGTTCTTGAAGACGGGCAAGACGCTCAGCTTTTACATCGTCAGGAATTTGATTATCCATCAACGCCCCCGGTGTTCCAGGACGCGGACTATATTTGAAAGAGTAAGATTGGGCATAGCCCACCTCTTCCACAAGAGCCAAAGTTTTCTTAAAATCTTCTTCTGTTTCCCCTGGGAACCCTACAATAAAATCAGACGATAGCGCCATGTCAGGACGATATGTGTATAATTTTTCAAGGCTCTCAAGATAATGCTTTGTTGTATGTTTACGATTCATCGCCTCTAAAATTCGATCGGAACCCGATTGGATAGGAAGATGCAGAAAGGGCATCACTTGAGGGATGTCTCGATGGGCTGCCATAAGCTCTTCATCCATATCACGCGGATGGGAGGTCATGTACCGAATCCTTTCAAGACCCTTGAGAGTGGCCAGGTATTCCATAAGTTTCCCTAAGCCCCACTCTTGCCCCTCAGGGCCTTCTCCGTGATAGGCGTTGACATTTTGTCCGACAAGCGTGATTTCCTTAGCGCCCCGCTCACACAAACGAGCCGCTTCTTCCATGATAGCGCGAGCCGGTCGAGAATATTCCGCCCCCCGCGTGTAGGGGACAACACAAAAAGTGCAAAACTTGTCACATCCTTCTTGAATGGCAAGAAAAGCTGACGGCCCTACGTGGGTGTGATTTTCAGGAAGATAGTCGAACTTGGATTCAACAGGAAATTCCACATCCAATATCCCGCACCCTGGACCTTTGCCTTTATCTTGAGATCTATGAGCGCGTGCAATCATTTCAGGAAGCCGGTGATAGGTTTGAGGGCCAAGAACAATATCCACATAAGGAGCTCTGCGCATAATTTCTGCTCCTTCTGCTTGTGCCATACATCCTGCCACAGCCACAATCATTTTGTCATCCTTGTAGGGACGGATACGTCCTAGATCTGAATAGACTTTTTCTTCAGCTTTTTCCCGAATATGACAAGTATTTAAAATAACAAGATCTGCATGCTCTGGCGTTTCTGCAAGCTCATATCCAAGAGGCTTTAAAACATCAGCCATACGCCCTGAATCATAAACGTTTGCTTGGCATCCATAGGATTTGATGTAAAGACGTTTTGGAAGCATTTTTAACTCATTTGATCTGAAAGGGGACGGGTAAAGGCGTCCATAAGCCCATTTTGTACAACTTGGAAACTAGCTTGCGCAAGGTCTTTTCGAGACGCAAAATCTTGGGCTTTAAAAGGGGGATGGAGGTCCACAATGGTTTGAACCGTTCCCAATTGAACGAGCGCCCAAAGATGAGGGAGAAGATCAATGTCTGGGCTCGCCCACCCGCATCGTTTACGCATAAAGCGTGGCATAGGAAGCAAATCCCACCCTGCATAAGTTATCGTAATAGGTTGAACCACCACGTTTTTTTTAAGGGCTATGTCAAAAAAGGAACTCCCAAAGGGGAGAATACGACATCCATCAGATGTCGTTCCTTCTGGAAAAAGAATAAGACTTTCCCCTTTATCAATATAGTAGGTGAGCTTGTCAGCTCCATCCGTAATAGCCGTACGACTTCTGTCAATGTAAACAGATCCTTGAAGCGTTGAAAGCCAGCCTATAACAGGCCATTTAGCAACTTCTTGTTTTGCAACAAATCGTGCGGGAATAAACGTCCCTAAAACAAGGATATCCACATAACTTGAATGATTGGCAACAAAGAGCGTAGGCTTTACAGTCGAAAGCTGTCCTCTAATGATAAGCTGATGGCCGATAGCTTTTCGCCAACTGGACAATATGCGGCGCCCCCACCAAAATCCTAAGGGTTGGTAGGTCTTATTCAGCACCCAGTGAATAGGGCCATAGATTAGACAGACGAGAGCAAGGAGAAGAAAACGCCAGAGAGCAAGTCCATAGGCCCGTGGCATCAGATTTCCTCATGGGGAGCGGAGGAATGAGTGTATCTTTGGGAGTAACGTTCCGTCATCATTTCCGTTTTTAAAATGATACACACATCAATGGAATTAAACTGGGTGTCGATGAAGGCTCCATCTCCGACAAAGCAGCCGCCAAGCCGTAAATATCCTTTGATTAAGGGAGGCAATTGACGCAGCGCTTCTTTGGAATTGACCTCAGAAGCAGGAATTAAATCCATTTTTTGGTAATGAATAGGCAGTGCTTTTGCTCTAAGCTCTGGAGGAGCCAAGTGATTATGATAAAGATAGGAGAGCGCTTGCTTGTATACTGACACATCCGTGCCACTAAAACTCCCACACCCAAAGCAAAGGTTGACTTGATTAAGACGGATATAAGCCCCGATCCCTCGCCATAAGAGCTGCATGGTTGGCCTTGTGCGATAATTTTTATGAACACAAGAACGACCCAACTCCATAATTTGACCTGGGGAGGAGACAAGCTTACTCACATCAAATTCGGTGGCCGTGTAATATCCCCCATACCGAAGGGCTGCTTCTCGGAGCATAAAACGGTAGGTCCCTACAATTTTGTTGCACGCATGATCAATCACTAAAAGAACATCACAAAAATCATCAATAGGCGCCACATCTTGCTTTAAAAGAGCCATCGTTTCGTCGGGCTGTGCACCGCACTCTTCGTAGAACACCTCATAGCGTAAGAGTTGGGCAGCTTTCACTTCCTCTTCCGATTGTGCAAGGCGCACTTCTAGGAAGCCTGCTTTTAGCAAAGGGAGGGGTTTTGAAAACCGCTCAAAGAAAGGTGTGGCCTGCTTAGATGTCATGGTATTCAAATCTTTTCCCTCGATTCCTTTAAAGGAATCCCATATAATTCAAGACGGTGCCCAACAAGACGATATCCCAAATCCTTAGCTATTTCTTTTTGAAGAGATTCAATCCTTTCATCATGAAACTCAATGATTTGACCTGTATGTGCATCAATCAAGTGGTGATGATGGTCATGTGTGGCTTCTTCATACCGCGACTTTCCGTCTCCAAAGTCATGGCGGTTCAAGATATGTGCTTCTTCAAATAAACGCAAGGTTCTGTAAACCGTTGCAAGGCTAATCTTAGAATCAGCCTGATTCACACGCTTATAAAGAGCGTTTACATCTGGGTGATCCTGGGATTCAGACAAAACACGTATAATCACACGTCTTTGTTCTGTAATCCTTAGCCCCCTTGCTTGGCAAAGCTGTTCCAGGGTCATGCGTATGATTGATACCAGTGCTTAAAAGAGGTTAAGCTGCAATGTCGCGGTGACGATCACGACGAGTGCCAAGCCCAATTTTTTTGGCTAAATCACTGCGGCGCTTTGCATAATTTGGAGCAACCATGGGATAATCCGCTGATAGTCCCCACCTCTCCCGATATTGGTCAGGCGTCATATTGTAAGAAGTCTTCAAATGGCGCTTGAGCATTTTCAAGCGACGCCCATCTTCAAGGCAAACAACGTAATCAGGCTGTACAGAGTCTTCAATAGAAACAACAGGAGCTGGGCGATCGCGCAACAAGAAAGAACGTCCAGAACTCATATTACAAACACTACGATGCACTTGCTGAATGAATGAAGGCAACTCTGAAGCAGGCACTTCATTGTTGGCAACGTAAGAGGCGACGACTTCAGCGACTAACGCCATAATGTTTAAGGATTCATCTTTTCCTGTCATTTTTCTGCCTTTCTCTTTAATTAAATTTATTTGTGTATATTACATATAAAAAAAGCAATCAACACCTTTTTATATTTTTATAAAATACTATCTATGCGCTTTATGGTCTTCTTTATACGAGATCTTTAAAAAAATTCAAGGCACAAACGTATTGATTCTTTTCTCGAGGGTAGTAATGAGGACGTTTCCCAGAAAAAACAAATCCTTGTTTGGCATAAAAGGGGATACCCGCTTCATTGTCTTCGGCAACCTCAATAAAAAGACGATCTATTCCCTTGTCTTTTAAGATCGTATAAAGAGTGCTTAAAAGAGCCCCACCGCATCCTTTTCGCCGACTTGACGAAGCCACAACAAGCGTCAGAATTTCCGCTTCATCCTGTATCTCTCGCCATAAAATATACCCAGAAAGGGTATCGTTATCTTCAATCTTAAGTCCAAATGTTAGCGGCGCTTGAAGAAATTCCTGAAACACACTTTCCTCCCATCCCTTAAAAAAGGCCTGTTTATGAAGAGTTGCTGCGGTTTGACAATCCTTAAGAGTGAGAGGAGAGATGTTCATATTACTATTGACACAATGATTTGATTTTACATTTTTTATTTTAAATACATTGTGGGTAAAAATCAAATTTTTTGATTGGCCATTTGTAATTAGCGCTTCCTCTTTTTTTTAAACTATGTATCATTGGGGTGATCTTTTAAGAAAGGTCTTAATAAAACACAGGAGAATCTCATGCATCGACATCATCATTGCCCCACAATTTTACAACGATCTCAATTAACACCACGTAATCGAATGAGGAACCCAAAATGTACTTTTTTAACACCCTGACAAAAACCTTTAAAACTATCGCCTGTTTACTTCTTATCTCCCTCTCTTCCGCACAAAGCGTCCCCACTAAAATCTCCATTCTTCAGCTCGTCGACCACCCCGCTTTAAATACAACGCGAGAAGGCTTTCTCGAAGAGCTAAATAAACTTGGGTATAGGCAAGGAGAAAATCTTATTTTGGATTTTCAATCCGCCCAAGGAAACCCAGCTTTAGCTGCTCAAATTGCTCAAAAATTCGTATCAAACAAACCAGACGTGATTGTGGCCATCCCCACACTTGCAGCGCAAGCTGCCATATCTGCCACCAAGGATACGGATATTCCTGTTGTCTTTAGTTCTGTGACGGATCCACTGACTGCAAAACTGGTCACAAACTTGAAGGCTCCAGACGGAAATGTAACGGGTGTATCTAATTTTGTGCCAGTTGAGCCTCAATTCAAACTCTTTAAGCGCGTTCTGCCTACCTTAAAAACCTTGGGAATTGTTTACAATCCCGGGGAAGCCAATTCCACAGCGCTTAACACCATGATGGAAAAAGCAGCCGCTTCCTTTGATTTGACATTAGTTTTTTCAACGGCTTCCAAAAGTAGTGAGGTGTTGGCTGCTACACAAAGCCTTTGTGACAAGGTGGATGCGGTTTTTGTTAATAATGACAACACCGCGTTGAGCGCCTTCAAAAGTGTGGTACGTGCAGCACGAGCTTGCGGTATCCCTGCTTTTGTGAGCGATATTGATATCGTAGATCAAGGCGCCCTTGCAGCCCTTGGGCCTGATCAGCGGGAAGTAGGGCGTCAAACGGCGAGGATGGTGGATTTCATTTTAAAAACTCCTTCAGCGCCCCTTCCAGCCGTTGAATTCCCTAACAAAACGGAGGAGTTTGTTAAGAAATAATCAGAGATCTAGTGTAGCAGAGAACAAGATTTCCCCCTACACGGGTCTTAGGATCTCTGCTACACTCTCCGGTTAATAACGGGTAGGGGTTATAAAGAGAATAAGAATGGCGAACGCGAAAGTTTTTTTAGACGTAAAAATGCCGGGCAGTACGTCCTTTCTTCTTGCTCATTTTCAGGGTACAGAGCGGCTGTCTTCTCTTTTTGAGTATAACCTTATGATGTTTGCCGAGAGTCGAACGGTGGACTTTAGTACGCTTATGGGGCAAAGCGCTACCGTTTCCATCAGTCTGGGATCTGAGAAGCGCACCTATAATGGGATTATTGGGTGGTTCGATCAAGAGGGGACGCCATTTAAGCCTCTTAAGTCTTCAACAACGTATCGAGCTATTCTCTATCCTAAATTATGGCTTTTAACCATGTCCGGCCAGTGTCGTATTTTTCAAAACAAGTCCACTATCGATATCATTAAGAGTGTTTTAGATGAAGCTCAGATCTCTTATTCAAACCAGGTGACAACCTGTGGGCAGGATTCTCTGGATTTTTGTGTTCAATACGATGAAACGGACTTTAACTTCATCTCTCGTTTGATGGAAAGGGAAGGAATTTTTTATTTTTTCCAACAAGAACAAGAGACCCACAAGCTGGTATTGGCAGATGCATCAGATGCTCATCAGCCTTGCCCAAATGCAGCAACCGCAAGCTTTCATGACAGTTCCCTTTATGACGAGATGATGTTGAAGGTGGGGTCTTGTTTTATTACCCAACGCCTGGTTCCTAAAAGTAATACATTGAATAGTTATAATTATTTGACACCCAAAACGCCTCTAAAGTCCATTGCAACCGGAAATTCTGATGCAGGAGGAGGAAGCATCACGCGCTATCGTCAGATCTATGATCAAAAAAGTCGGGGGGAGGCACTTGCGAAGATACAGCTCCAATCGGAAGAACTACCCCAGAAAATGGTGCAGGGCGTGTCAACGGTCCCCTTTTTTCTTGCGGGGTATAAATTTACGTTGAAAGAGCACCCGCGGGATGATGCCAACATTGATTACGTTCTGTATGAAGTGATTCATGAGGCATACTTGGAGCCGGAGGAAAAAAAAGAACATATTTATAAAAATAGCTACCGCGCTTTTCCAGCAACGATACCTTTTAAACCTCCTCAGCTTACGCCCAAACCCCGTATTTATAGTACTCAGACGGCTAAGGTGACAGGAAAGGAAGGGGAAGAAATCTATACGGAAGAATATGGACGCATTAAAGTCAAATTCCATTGGGATCCCTCAGACAAGGAAGACGATACAACATCCTGTTGGATTCGTGTGGCCACCTTGTGGGCGGGACAAACATGGGGAAGCGTGTTTACGCCCCGCGTTGGCCAAGAGGTGGTTGTCTCTTTTATTGATGGAAATCCCGATTGTCCTTTAGTGGTAGGGTCTGTGTATAACGGAGACAATAAGCCCCCTTATTTGCCAGATGAGCCAACAAAATCAACAATAAAAAGTCAAACAAGTAAAAAACCAGAAGAGGGGACTGCGGGATTTAATGAATTTCGCTTCGAGGACAAAAAAGACTCAGAAGAGATTTATATTCATGCTCAAAAGGATTTTAATATTAAGATTGAGAATGACCAGACCATAACGCTTGTAGGGGGAAGCCGTACCATTATCCTTCAAGCGCAAGAACAGGACGAAGAAGGTGGTGGCGGAGAAGAGGGCGGTGGCGGTGATGAAGGCGGTGGCGGTGAAGAAGGTGGCGGTGATGAAGGCGGTGGCGGTGATGAAGGCGGTGGCGGTGATGAAGGCGGTGGCGGAGAAGGGAAGAAAGGGAATGACAGTTTAACCTTAAAAAATGGGGACAAGTCCTTACAAATTGATCAGGGAAATTATTCTATTACGCTGTCAGATGGGAATATCAGTATCACATGTCTCCAAGGAAATGTTACTTTTGATGTTACGGGAGACATGACAGTTCAGTGTTCAGGAGACTTTAGCGTCAATGCGGGAGGAAGTGCAACCATAACCGCTGGGGGAGATATCTCTTGCACGGGAGGAGGAGAAGCAACCTTTTCTGGAGGAGGAGATGCAAACTTTATGGGAGGAGCAAATGCCAACCTTTCCGCAGGAGCCGCGCTTGAAATATCAGCGACAGCAACTGTTTCCATAGAGGGAGTGACAATAAGCCTCAATGGATAAAGACCTTATGAATGATCAGCCTGAGAAAGAGAATTTAGAAGACACAGAGCTAACAAAAACTCAAGAAGCTCCTGCGCCAGGAGAGCGCCGCTTTGTCGGGAAAGTAATTGATAATAAAAGACATGGTGTGGTGGAAAAATATGATGAAAACGCAAACCTCATCTCTTCCCATACCTTTGAAAAAGGGCGTCTTCATGGAGAGGCGCAGCGCTATGATAAGTCACAGCGCCTTAAAGATAAAATAACCTATCATGAGGGCGTTGCCCATGGGCCGGCAGAATTTTACAAAGGAGGCGCCCCTTCACTTTTTACCCATTTTCATGAAGGTAAACCCCATGGAGAAGCAACCTTCTATGATCCAGGGGGAGCTATTCGAGCGCGCACCCGATATGAGCATGGGATTAAGCATGGCGCCTCAGCGACTTATGATCTTTCAGGACGTGTGAAACGTGTTTCTCATTACCACAATGGCCTTTTAGAGGGGCCTACCATGAGTCACTATCCCAGTGGGGCTCTTCTTGAATCCGGACTCTATGTGCAGGGAAAACGTCATGGAGAGTTTATCTCCTATTATGAAAACGGGAGAGCGCGACAAGTTCTTGTTTTTGATATGGGACGTCTTGTCCGAAAGCCTCAATTTTATGATCCTCATGGCAACCCCATGTCTTCCGGAATTGAACGATGAGCCTTGCAGTTGTCGGAGAGCTCTCGGCTATTCAATGCCTTTTTGGCGCGATGCCAACACCTTTAATTGTGCTGCCTGATCGAACGATTACAGCAGAATTCATGCTTATGGCCAATATTTCCGATATGATTCCTTTTGCCAACATCGAAACCTTTGGAGAGTGCGTCTCACTCGCTAACCCACAAGTGATTATTGCCACAGCGGCTGCTATGGGAGTGTTAACTCCGATGCCGTGCGAGCCGATCGTCGTTGACCCGTGGATTTCTGAAGCGATGGATGTATTTGTTGAAATAATGCCGGCTCTTGATATGACATCTATTGTTATGTGTATTTGGGCAGGTGCGATTCACATTGATGAGCCGGGGAATGCTACCGTAGAGGTGCCTTAGAGGAGAACATGACCCATCCCACCCTTAAAGATGTGCAACAAGCGAAGACATTGTTGACAGGACATGTTCTTGAAACACCAATGCTTTATTCTCCATATCTTTCAAGGGCTTATGGAGCCGATATTTTTCTGAAGATAGAAAACTTTCAAGAAACCGGCTCCTTTAAAGAGAGAGGGGCTTATGTAAAGCTCAAAAGTCTCCCCCCCGAAACACTTCAACGGGGGGTCATTGCTGTCTCTGCTGGAAATCATGCCCAAGCGGTGGCGTTTCACGCCTATAATTTGCAGAGCTCTGCAACCATTATCATGCCTCTTTTTACACCTCCTACAAAGGTAAGAAATACGGAGAAGTGGGGTGCAAGAATTATTCTTGCAGGGCAAACATTGGATGAGGCGCAAAAGCTGGCTCAAGAGATTGCACTGAAAGAAAATCTCACTTTTATCCACCCCTATGATGACAAGGCTATTATTGCGGGACAAGGAACCATTGGGCTTGAAATGTTAGAAGCATGTCCTGACCTAGAAGTTCTTCTCATCCCTATAGGCGGTGGGGGACTTTGCTCTGGAATAGCTGTGGCAGCAAAGTCCATAAATCCGTCTCTTAAAATTTACGGTGTTGAAGTGGAAGGATATGCATCTATGGCACAAGCTCTTTATGGACGATCAGAAAGAGAGCCAACAGATACAACCCTTGCGGAAGGAATTGCGGTAAAAATCCCGGGCAAACTTCCTCAAGCCATTTTGAAAACTCTTCTTGACGACATTCTTATTGTGCAAGAGGAAGCCGTTGAGCACGCTGTTGATCTTTTAGCACGCAAGCAAAATGTTGTCGCAGAGGGTGCTGGGGCTGCAGGGCTTGCTGCTCTTGTGCGTAACCCCTCTCTTTTTTCCAAGAAGAAGGTTGGAATTGTTGTCAGTGGGGGAAATATTGATGCACGCCTTATCTCCGCTATTATGATGAGAGGGCAAATCCACGAGGGCCGGGTTACGATTTTGCGAATAGAAGTTCGTGATACTCCTGGGGTGTTGGCACAAATCTCAAAGATTATTGCGGATCATCAAGGAAATATTTTGGAAGTGCATCACCAGCGCCTTGTTTACGAAATCCCTATAAAAATGGCGGAGCTTGATATTATGGTAGAAGCGCGCGGAAAAGATCACATGACAATGATTATCAAAGCCTTAGAAGCTGCTGGATTTTCTGTAAGCACGCTCGCAAGCGGGCTCGATGTGAATGGGTTGTGTGGTTAAATATTGCCCCTTTTGTCGAATGAGAGGAAGCGCAGAGGATGTCACACTTAAATCCATCACCCTTCCTATAATAATTTCGTGATCTCCTCCGTCATAGATGGCCCCTCTCTCACAAATGATATGGCCTAAGGTATCTGAGAGCAAAAGGCAGCCCGTTGGAAGGTGACGGTATGTATCCACCTTTTCCCATTCAAGAGGCACATGTTTTGCGAAACCGTCGGAAAGGCGAGACTGAGATTCACTTAAAATGTTAATGGCAAAGTAAGGAGACTCTTTAAAAACAGGCATGGTTTTAGACTGCTTAGAAAGGCAAAATAAAATTTGAGGAGGCGATAAGGAAAGAGACGCTAAGGAGCTAATCGTAATGCCAATATCTTGCCCTCCTTGGGGGGAGGTTGTAACAATGGTAACGCCTGTTGGAAAAAGGCCAAGAGTTTTACGAAATTGTTCTTCTGTAACAGTCATGTCTTTCTTTTAAGGGAAAAGAGCAGATGTGCAAACAAATAAATGAAAGAAGGTTCATTTTTTAATTCACTTTAATTGAATTCAAACTATATACTGAGGTCAAAATTAGCTTCAATAGAGATAACCCCTGGAAATGGAGACGTATATGCTAAAAAAATGTGTTGTGTTTTTTTCTCTTGGTCTTGTGAGCTGTACGACGCCACCGGAACCTACACCTGTTGGAATGGTAGAGAATCGTGGGGTCACAGGCTTTGCCAGTGACCAAGTCTTGCGTGTAAAACTTAATTTTTCCCTTTCCAGCGAGACCTGGGACTTTTCGGCCATTGAGCTGACTGTCTACAAAGGACGGGTGCTAATGACGGGGATTGTACCCAACGAACAAACGAGGACAGAAGCCGTCCGTCTTGCTAAAGGGGTTTCAGGTGTTAAAGACGTCATTGATGGGATGAATATTCAAGGAGGAGATGGACTTTCCGAATACACGCGGGACGCATGGATGACAGCGAAATTAAAGACGAATTTATATGCAGACCAAGAAATAGATGCCCCTGCCTATCTGGTGCGCACATTCGATAAAGTCATTTATGTCTTTGGAACGGCTGAAACAAAAGAAGAAAGCAGACGTGTTATTGAGCTTGCTTATGACATCACAGGAGTCAAAAAGGTTGTGAACTTGATCGAGGTGAAGGGAGTCCCTCAAAAGCGATAAAAAACATTTAAGGGAGGAGAAATGTTTTCACGTCTTAACACGGTCGCCTTTCAAGGGGTCGACGTCATTACTATTGATGTGCAAGCGCAGATTTCGTCAGGGATGAACCGCTTCACAATCGTAGGCCTTCCTGACAAGGCGGTGGCAGAGTCAAGGGAGCGGGTGTATTCTGCCTTTCATGCCATGGGGCTTTCCCTTCCTTTTCAAAAAATTACCATAAATCTGGCTCCTGCAGATGTTCAAAAAGAAGGCAGCCACTATGACCTTCCCATAGCTCTTGGTCTTTTAGCGGCTATGCGCTTGATTCCCTCCGATAGCCTTGTGGACTATATTGCTCTTGGAGAACTCTCCTTAGATAGTCGCCTCGCCTCTGTTTCTGGTGTGTTGCCAGCAGCTATTCATGCAGTCTCCCTTGGAAAAGGGATTATTTGTCCTAAGATGTGTGGAGGAGAGGCAGCGTGGGCGGGGGATGTCTCTATTTTAGCTGCAGAAAGCCTTCTCTCCCTCGTCAATCATTTTAAAGGCACACAAGTTTTGTCCCCTCCCCAGCCTTTGATGGAAGCAGAAAGTGATCAAAAAATTCTTGATTTACGGGATATTAAAGGACAAGAGACAGCAAAACGAGCCCTTGAAGTCGCCGCCTCCGGGGGCCATAATTTATTGATGCTCGGTCCTCCCGGAGCTGGGAAATCCATGTTGGCGTCTCGCCTCCCCGGCATCTTACCTTCCTTAACGCCTACTGAAGCTTTAGAAGTGACGATGATTCATAGTCTTGCAGGAAAATTGAACGAAGGAAAACTCATTCGCACCCGCCCCTTTCGGGACCCGCATCATTCAGCGTCCATGCCCGCTCTTGTCGGCGGGGGTCTCAGAGCTCAACCAGGAGAGGTCTCAATTGCCCATCATGGCGTTTTATTTTTAGATGAGTTGCCTGAATTTGCACGAGGAGCCCTTGAAGCCCTTCGACAACCTCTTGAATCAGGAAAAGCCGTGGTGTCTCGGGCGAATGCGCATGCAACCTATCCTTCTCGATTTCAGCTTATAGCTGCCATGAATCCCTGCCGCTGTGGCTATTTGTCAGATGTGAGCCGAGCCTGCTCTCGGGCCCCTAAATGTGCTCAAGACTATCAATCAAAAATTTCAGGCCCCCTTTTCGATCGCATTGATTTGCATGTAGAGGTAGAAGAAGTCTCCGCAGAAGATCTGTCTCGCCCCTCAACGGGTGAGAAATCCCTTCTTGTGGCTGAGAGGGTTAAACGCGCGCGAGATATTCAAGAAAAAAGATACCAAACCTTAGGGGAAGCCATTCGATTAAACGCTCATGCAGATGGGGAACTTTTGGATGAAGTGGCAGCTCTTGATGAAGCTGGGCAGGCTCTTTTAAAAAAAGCGGCAACTTCTTTCAAGCTTTCAGCACGGGGATACAGACGGGTCTTACGCGTTGCGCGGACTTTAGCTGATATGGCTGGAGTTGATTCTGTTTTGAGTGAACATATTGCAGAAGCCTTAAGTTACAGGCGGCTGCATTTTGGATAAGACCTTGAAATGGCCAATTTTACCACATGATGTTTTTAACCCCTTGTGTCGTCCCCGCGAAGGCGGGGATCCAGAAAAACGTTGTGCTTTTTTAGTATTGGATTTGATCTAGGGTAAAAATGGAATAAAGGTTTAATTTTGAAAAGATTGCTTCGTTTCAATCAGTTCCTGGATCCCCGCCTTCGCGAGGATGACAACGGAGGGGGGATGATAGAAAGGTTCTATTAGGAAATGTCATATGTTGAAATGGCCAATCGGAAAATTTGACTTTTTTGTTAAAGTGCTTAATATAAAAAATATAAGATATCAATTTTGTGTCTACGGGTTTCTCTATAAAATCAAACGTAGACAACCTTTAAGAAATTCACTATAACCTGTGCAAGATTAGGAGATAGGACCATGAAAAAAGAAATTCATCCAGAATACCATGAAATTAATGTGCTTATGACAGATGGCACTGAGTTTAAAACTCGTTCCTCTTGGGGGAAGCCCGGAGACACTCTTCGTCTGGACATCGATCCTAAATCACATCCTGCCTGGACAGGGGTTCACCGTCTTCTTGATACAGCAGGGCAGCTCGCTAAATTTGAAGGTCGCTTTAAAGGGTTAAACCTTTAAAGTCCCTCTCCCTTTTCCAGCGTGTCAGGTAAGAATCCATCCACTTGAGCTTTCCACAGAGACTCGTAAATCCCTTTCTTTGCAAGGAGGGTTTTATGGCTCCCATCTTCCACAATTTTTCCCTGGTCAAAAACCAAAATACGGTCCATCGTCAAAAGAGTTGAAAGCCGGTGAGCAATAACAATTGTTGTTTTGCCCGTCATAAGATTTCTAAAGCTTTCTTGAATTTGTCCTTCTGTAAAAGAATCAAGCGCACTCGTCGCTTCATCTAGAATAAGAATAGGCGCGTTTTTTAAGATAGCACGTGCAATAGCAATGCGTTGCCGCTGCCCTCCAGAAATTTTGATACCTCTTTCTCCCGCAAGCGTGTTGTATCCCTGAGGAAGAGACATAATAAAGTCATGAGCATGAGCGCGTTGAGCGGCTTCTACGACCATCGCATCAGAGGCCTTCATGTTTCCATAGCGAATATTTTCCATCAACGTGCGATGGAATAAGTTTGGATCTTGGGGGATAAGGCTAATGGCTCTGCGGAGGCTGTTTTGGGTGACGTCTACAATATTTTGACCATCAATCAAAATCTCTCCTGATTGGATATCAAAAAGCCGTAAAATAAGGTTAACGAACGTGGTTTTTCCACTTCCAGAATATCCCACAAGCCCTACTTTCTGACCCGGCTGAATAAGGACAGATTTATTACTAAAAAGATCAGTGGTCCCCTTATACTGGAAATGCACTTTTTGAAACTGGATTTTGCCCGTCGATACCTTTAGCTTTTTTGCATTAGGAGCATCAGATAAGGCAATAGGATCTTGAAGCAAGGTGAGAGCTTGCTGACAAATCCCTATTTCTTTAAAGAAATTAGGAAGCTCAATACTCGCCCACCACAAGGTCATGATGATATTCCAGGAGGTGTTAAAAATAAGAACGATATCTCCTACAGAAATAAGATGATGCGTCCAACACCAATAAGCATATCCATTGAGCACAAGACCTGGCCCTACAAAGGTAAGAATCCCTAAAAACAGCCGTATTTTCTCGATGTAGATAAGTTGCCTTTGATTTTTCTGCCGCTCTTCCTTTTGAAGAGACCCCATATAAGAAAGCTCCGCTCGTTTGTTAGCAAAAATCTTAACGGCCAGATAGTTTGTGAGGCTATCCACCATACGGCCATTAAGCTGGCTTCGCGCTTCAGAATGAACATGGGCGTAATAAGAACAGCGAGGGGCATAAGCAATAGAAATAGCAATGTGAATTAAAGCCCAGCCCATCAGAAGAGACGCAAAGAACGGACTCAGCTGGTAAAAAGTGACAGCGGCGATCAGAACGCTTATAAAAGCTGGAAAAAAAAGAGTAATGATAAGGTGAACCATATGACTCACGTTATCCACCATATCAGAAATTTTTGTCGCGATATTGCCTGCAAAATGAGCCGAAAAATACGCGTGCGATTGATCATGCATATGAGAAAAGATGTACATGCGAATTTGTTTTTCAAGCTTTGGCAATGCAAAAGCCATAAAATATCCAGCGATCCTAAAGGAAATTTCAATGCCAATCCACAAGGTGATTGCGGCAAAGATAGGAGCTTTTAAAATGCTCCAAGCCTGTCCCCTGTCGCCTGCGTAAGAGGAAAACCCATCAATAATTTTACCAAAAAGAAGAGGAAAAATCGTTTGGTCAAGGGACCAAGCACACCATAAGACTTGAACTAATACAAACATGAGCCACTGTTTTTTCAGGAAAAACCAAACAAACCCAGAAAGGGTTTTGGACGGGGCTATGTCTAATGAACGACGCATGACGTGATCCTGAAAATAAGTAGTCTTATATGAACCCCTCCATATCATCTTAAAAAGAGACAGACTTCGGAGAACAGTTTTTATTTTATTAAACTTTATTTATAGCATATTTTTCCTTTTCTGACAAGAAAGGTGTATAGGTTCATCTGAAATGAGGACTCAAGCAACCTTTATTGCCTCACTTGAAACAATACTTCTGGATCGTCACTTCCACTTCTTTCGTTCCCTTACTTTTTTCAGTTTAAAAGCTTTCTTAGCTACAGCTGATTGCTTTCTTCTTTTGCTTCTTTCTTCATTGGATATTATGTCAAGAGAGGTCACTTTAAAATAAGGCCCTCTAAAAGTTTGAGAATGATTTTTATTTACGTTTGATTCTTCGCTCTCTTCTGTATTTGCCAACAATAGCTTGGATATTTTTAAAATTTGAGGGTCTTTCTCTACTCCTAGAGTTAGTCTTGAAAGTTCCTGTTTGGCCTCTAGGAGAGACTCATCTCGAAGTTTTTTTGATTGTTCAGGTGAAGTTAGCGTCACCCAAAGATGTGGTGGAATTTCTCCTCCTAAATCTATAACCCTTTTATAGCGCTTTTGTTTCTCTACATAGTCTCTGGCTGCAAGTATCGTATCATAGGAACCCTTATGAGGACGATTAGCCGTCAGTTGCTCTTTTTGTTTCTGCAGATCTTCTTTCGATACTGAAGAAGGCCCATGGTAGAAGTGCTGGATGTCAAAGCTTAGAATCTGCTCCTCAACTCTGAGTTCAGCTTTCTTGTGTGTTGTTACATCAAGTACCTGTCGAGCTAAGCTACGTTTGTTTTCTGTTGAGGAAGATGAAGGAGACGCAGTCGCTTCATCTGAGTCTGTTTTTTTATCAGTAAATATAAGAACATTGCCTGGCCTATCAATCTTTTGTTTTAAGAAATCGCTGCATTCTACAGGACTTCCAAGCGCATTCCATTCAGAAGTAATTGCATCCTGAGCCAACATTCCTCGATTCCATAAATATCGGATAACATCTTGGCGTTGAAAATCATTAGAGCAAATATGGCCAGTTGCATTGTCGATATAACAGATTTTTCCAGTCTCATCAAACTTTACAATTCCAGCACACAAAACATACTGTCCCATTACCAGCTGAGAATGGTTTGCTGTTTGGCTAACGAATAAACGATAATTCTCATCTATAATGTAACGGCACTCATCAAGAAAATCAAAGGTCCTCATGGATACTTTTTTTCCTTCACAATAAAAAGAACCATTCTGGAAAATAAGTTCTCTGCCATCCCGGAAACTGCCTAGCTCATTATCTTTTTTAAATTTCATGTATTCTTTATTTATATTTTGATAGTCTATGTCTTTCGATGAAATCAAAAATTTTGTTTGGTGACAGGGGTCTCCTCCAAACCAATATTCTCTCGTTAAGTATCTTATTTTCCCATTCTGTTCTAACCCAATTAAATGAGGGAATATTTCTATAGCTTTCTGCAAATCCACTTCTGTACAAGAAAGTGTAGGAACAGAAGATGAGTTTATGTCACTAGAAAGAGAGGACGAACACCCAGGACTTATTGGAACAGAATCATCACCTCTAACTACGTAGCTCTGTAACCGGCCTGAAGGATGCTTATTGTCTTCTTTTTTATCCATCGCCCATAATGGGCTTATAGTTAGAAATATCGCTAGAGTAGTACTTAAGAAAAATATGTCCTTTAACAAATGAGGTGTTTTTCTGCCGCTTAATAAATCCATGACGTCACTCCAAATACAAAATAATATTACATTCCCAGCAAGGGAGAACAAAACAATTAATATATAGACTATATATTTTCTAATTTCTACAAAAAAGAATAACAATGAGAAAAAAGAGGCTGTCGCCGAAAAATTATAATGGTATAAGTTAGTGTTCAATTTAATTCTCAGAAAGATAGAAACCTATGACCCATCCGGTATCTCCTGGGGTTCCAAACCCTCACATAATGGCCAATGCGATTCGTGCGCTTGCGATGGATGCGGTGGAACGTGCCCATTCGGGTCATCCGGGTATGCCCATGGGAATGGCCGATGTCGCCACCGTTTTGTTTTCAAAATTCTTAAAATTTGATGCGAAAGCGCCTCAATGGCCGGATCGTGATCGGTTTATTTTATCGGCAGGTCATGGATCGATGCTCCTTTATTCCCTTTTGTATTTAACAGGTTATGAAGAAATGACCCTGGAGGAGCTTAAAAATTTTCGCCAGTGGGGAAGCCGGACGGCGGGGCATCCTGAATATGGAGATGCCCCTGGGATTGAAACAACAACAGGCCCCTTAGGGCAAGGCCTTGGGAATGCCGTCGGAATGGCTTTGGCTGAAAAAATGATGAAGACCCAGTTTGGGGAAGATCTCGTTAATCATAAAATCTATACGATAGTAGGGGATGGATGCTTGATGGAGGGCATTTCCCATGAGGTTATTTCTTTTGCGGGACATTTGCGCCTTAATAACCTTATCGTCCTATTTGATGACAACCATATCTCCATTGATGGATCAACAGATTTGGCCGTGTCTGATGATCAATTGGCGCGCTTTAAAGCCTCCCATTGGGACGTTATGCGCATTGATGGTCATAATTTTACTGAAATTGAAGCCGCCCTTAAACAAGCCCAAACTGCTACAAAACCTGTGCTCATTGCATGCAAAACACAGATTGCAAAAGGAGCTCCTCACAAGGAAGGAACATCTGCTGCCCATGGTGCTCCTTTGGGAGCAGAAGAAATCCAAGCCACGCGTGAGAATCTTCACTGGCCCTATGCACCTTTTGTAATTCCTGAGGATATTTTAAAAGCGTGGAGAGAAGTAGGAGAAAAAGGCTCTAAAGTTCGTAAAGATTGGGAAGGTCATTTAACTAAATCCTCTCAAAAGTCAGAGTTCAATCGACGGACTCAAGGCATTTTGCCTAAAAATTGGGAGGATGTGGTACAGCTTCTTCTCAAAAAATGTGTGACTGAAAAAACAAGTGTAGCGAGCCGTCAATCTTCTCAAATGGTGTTGGATGTGCTTTCTCCTCTCCTTCCTGAACTTGTAGGAGGGTCCGCTGATCTTACGGGTTCTAACAATACGAAAGCAAAAAATATGGAGGCCATAAGCCCTGGCAACTATGAGGGCAGTTATATCCACTATGGGGTGCGGGAACATGGGATGGCAGCCGTCATGAATGGAATCGCTCTTCATGGAGGATTCATCCCCTATGGGGGAACGTTTTTAACCTTTACGGATTATTGTCGCCCGGCGATCCGTCTTTCGGCCTTGATGGGGATTCGGGTCATCTATGTGATGACCCATGACTCCATTGGCCTTGGGGAAGATGGTCCTACCCATCAGCCAGTTGAACACTTAGCGGCCTTAAGGGCCATCCCCAACCTCCTTGTTTTTCGCCCCGCCGATGAGATTGAGGTGGCGGAATGCTGGATGCTGGCTATTTCTTCACAGAAGACTCCCTCGATCTTAGCGTTAACGCGCCAAAAGCTTCCCCACTTACGGGACGATATTTCTCAGAATTTTTCTGCCCTTGGGGCTTATGTTCTAAAAGAAGCCAAAGGTGAACGTAAAGTGACCCTGCTTGCCACGGGATCCGAAGTTGAAATTGCCCTCAAAGCTCAAGGGATTTTGGAAGACAAAGGAATTCCTACCGCTGTTGTGTCCATGCCCTGTTGGGAGCTTTTTGACAAACAAAACAAGACCTATCAAGAGACTGTCTTAGGAAAAGATACCCTTCGCGTGGCCATTGAGGCCGCCTCTCCTTTTGGGTGGGAGAGGTATGTGGGTGACAAGGGTGTGATCATTGGAATGCGGCGCTTTGGAGCTTCAGCACCTTATGAGACTCTTTACCGCGAGTTTGGCTTTACACCGGAGAATATTGTGGCTGTTGTGGAGAAGAGTTGTTAAGCCATCCTCTCTCTATTTATCATCGTAATTTGCCCCTTTGCCCTCTCCCTTTTCTCTTTTGTCATCCTCGAGAAAGCGGGAATCCAGAAAACAACTGAACTTCCGCCACAGCAGAGGCGACATTTTATGGAAAGTGAATGAATCATTTCCACCCTAATTGACCAACCTCCTGTCAATATAAATTTGTTTTTACGATATTTTACTCCTCTTTAAAAAATATCGTATTTCTGTGATGGTGAGTAGGCAGGTTCAGAAGGATGAGAGAGAAATGAATAAGGAGAAAGAAAGAAGGACGGGCTAAACATATATTCTCAAGTAGGCTTCTCCTCTCTTGTCAAAAATAGAGTTGATGGCAACGTCGGTTGCTGCTGAACCTCCGCGCTACAGCAGGGGATGACAACCAGAGTAAGATCTGCGTAAGATGCTTATCATGAGCAGAATGCATAACCCTCCCCATCCGGGAGAAGTTTTAGAAGAACTTTACTTAGAGCCCCTTCATTTATCTGTAACAGAGGCGGCTAAAGGCTTATGCGTTTCGCGCAAAACCTTGTCAGCGCTCTTGAATGGGCATGGAGGCATTAGTTCTGATATGGCATTAAAACTTTCTAAAGCATTTCATACAACACCTGAAAGTTGGTTGAATCATCAACAACAATATAATCTTTGGCATTCTGAAAAAGACCTTGATGTTTCTCATGTTAAGATCTTCTATGAACCTCATGTACATAAGTAAAGAAAAAAGGAACCTCTCATGACACTTAAAGTAGCTATTAATGGATTTGGTCGTATCGGCCGTCTCGTTTTACGGGCGATTCTTGAAAACCGCCGCACGGATATTGACGTTGTGGCTCTGAATGATTTGGGCTCTATCGAAGATAATGCGCACCTCTTTAAGTATGATTCGGTTCATGGGGCTTTCCCCGGAACGGTGGAAGTTTTAAGCGATGGGCTCACAATCAATGGTCATTTCATAAAGGTTTTAGCCAACCCTAACCCCGCAACCCTTCCCTGGAAAGAGCTTGGCATTGATGTGGCCATGGAGTGTTCTGGTCACTTTACAAAGCGCGAGGAGGCTGCAAAACATCTTACAGCAGGCGCTAAAAAAGTCCTTATTTCTGCCCCCGCTGAAGGGGCTGATTTGACGGTTGTATATGGAGTTAATCACAAAGAATTAAAGGCGGATCATACAATCGTATCTAATGCGTCATGTACGACAAACTGCTTGGCGCCTGTGGCCTCTGTTCTCAACAAAAGCATTGGAATTGTTCATGGGTTTATGACAACCATCCACTCTTATACGGGAGACCAGCGGCTTGTGGACACGCTTCATAAGGATTTGCGGCGGGCGCGGGCAGCGGCACTCTCTCTTATTCCAGCCTCCACAGGAGCCGCAAAGGCGGTTGGCCTTGTATTGCCTGAGCTTAAGGGAAAGCTTGATGGAACAGCCGTTCGCGTGCCGACCCCTAATGTATCCCTCGTGGACTTCAAGTTTGTCGCCAAACGCCCCACTTCAAAAGCTGAGATTAATGAGATCATGGCCAATGCTTCAGAAAATGAGTTAAGGGGGATTCTGACCGTTAACAATGAGTTGCTTGTCAGTTGCGATTTTAACCACAATTCCGCTAGCTCTATCTTTGATTTGACAGAAACCCATGTGGTGGATGGCGTGTTCTGCCGAATTCTGGCCTGGTATGATAATGAGTGGGGCTTTTCTAACCGCATGGCGGACACAGCCCTTGCGATGGGGAAACTTTAAGAAAGCACTATCTTACCGCTATTTGTTTTCCTGTTTGTCATCCCCGAGCTAGACATGCTTTGTTTTCGTAAGAAAACATTAGAATTTCTTCCTCGGGGATCTTATCGAAAACCTGATTTGCTTGTAAAAGATCCGTCCCCGTACATGCGGGGGGCAAGAAACTCTAAGATTTTCTACGTCGAGGATGACAACAAGGGTAATTGCATCCGATATTAACAAAAGACCTCTTTAAATCTCTTTAAAAAAAGACTATATTAAAGATGTCAGGGAAACTTGACTATAGTGATAAACGTCTTTCAGAATAGGCGTTGCGGACCCGGGGGCGGAACCCGGCACCTCCACCATCCGTATTATGGGGGTGAATCAGGATCGACGTGCGTAGTAAAGGGTAGATTTTCACTCGGCATGGTACCACCGTTATCGGGCTAAACAATGTAAATGCAAAAGCAAATACATCTGGTCATAGCTACAATAATTATGCAGCAATTGCTGCAAAAACGGGTGTAAACCCAATTGTAGCTAACAAGGGGATCCAAGTAGCAGCCTTTGCGGCAGCCGCTTAATCTTCTTAGCGATCGCGGTTCGAGGGGCACCGGGCAACAGAAGCCCCTCACTGGTTTTTAAAAAAGAAGGAAAATACCATTGGACGGATTCAATTACGAAGAAATGGTTCAAGAGGGGTTAAGGAGCGTTGTTCGCGAAGCTCTTGAGATAACAGCCCTTGAAGGCCTTCCAGGGGCGCATCATTTTTATATTGCCTTTAAAACCGATTATCCCGGCGTTCAGCTCCCAGAATACTTAAGAGATCGTCATCCTGAAGAAATGACAATCGTTGTTCAGCATCAATATTGGGGTCTTGAGGCTGATGAAAATGGATTTTTCATCAGCCTGAGTTTTAGTGAATCTCAAGAACGTATTTACGTGCCCTTCCATGCCCTTTTAAGCTTTATGGACCCTTATGCTAAGTTTGGCCTTCAGTTTATACCCCCTCCGATCATTGAGATGGATGAAGTACCGGCGCCACAACTCCCCTCTTCTTTAGAGGAGAAAGGGAATATCATTTCCCTGGATACATTTCGGAAGAAATAAAATGGAGGGGTGGAGTCATGCAGGCGACACAGCTTTTTCATCAGAGAAAAATCCCAAAACGGGTGTCATTGTAAAATTCCATTCTCAAGTAGAAGAAGGCGTCAGGGTGTCTTTGAAATCTCTGGGTCTTAAATGGAATTCTCTTCGCAAAGAGTGGGAATGGTATACGATCCTTCAGGAGCTTAACCTCCTTTTACGAGAGCATGAGACTGAGATCAGGGAGATACAAAACGCTTCTTAAAGCACCAATTTAAAAAATAAACTTGATTTTTCCTAAAAAAAATGCCTACTATATTATAAATACACACTATAGGTTTTAATCGTATCATGAAGAACATCTCTCGATAGCCCTTTTGGAAGGGCAAAAGCTTAAAAACCATCCCTTGGTTTTGAAGCTTCTTTTTTAAAAGCCCTGAATTTCGAGAGATTACCCATGAGTCATAAACCCATTTCCTTCCAAAATGTTGGGGTATCCTTTCCTCAAAAAATTTGTTTTGAAGGATTCACCACCCAATTACAATATGGTAGCCGTATCGCTATTATTGGTCAAAACGGTAGCGGAAAATCAACCTTGCTTAAAATGCTGCAAGAAATGGTTGAGCCAAGCCAAGGAGAGATACGCGTTCTTGGTGACATTGTCTTCGGGTATGTTCCTCAAGTCATTGAAGGCTTTGACTCTTTAAGTGGTGGTCAACGGCTGAATGAATCCCTGACGCGAGCCCTCGCCCTTGATCCACACGTGTTGCTTCTTGATGAGCCCACCAATCACTTGGATTTAAGAAATCGTCGTTCACTCATGCGCCTGCTGCAGAGCTACTCGGGCACACTTATCATTGTGTCCCATGACGTAGAATTGCTTCGTACTTGTGTGGATACGCTGTGGCATATTGAGAACGATAAGGTGCATATTTTCTCGGGGAATTATGACGATTACATGCGGGAGGTCAGCATGAAACGGGCCTCTCTTGAACAAGATCTCTCCCGCCTTGATCGCCAGAAGAAGGAGACACACCAATCCTTGATGAAGGAACAGACACGCGCTGCCAAAAGTCGAGCCAAAGGGGAGAAGCATATTGAGCAGAGAAAATGGCCAACGATTGTCTCCAATGAAAAAGCACGGCGCGCTGTGGAGACCTCCGGTCGGAAGAAAGCAGCCATTGATTCTAAAAAACAAGATTTGACTCAAAGGTTGTCTGAGCTCCGTTTACCTGAAATCTTGAAACCAAAGTTTTCTCTTATGGCATCTGATATCCGTTCGAAAAATCTTGTTTCCATAGAAGAGGGAGCTTGTGGCTATGGCACCATCATTCTCCAAGAGATCTGCCTATCTGTTGGACCTCAAGAAAGATTGGCCCTTCGAGGTGATAATGGCTCTGGTAAAACAACGCTTGTGAAAGCCATTTTGGGAGACTCAACGGTTACGAAGTCTGGCCAGTGGCGTGTTCCAAAACGTGAGGATATTGGCTATCTGGATCAACACTACAACACCCTTGATCCTCAAAAGACGGCCTTGGAAACAATCTACGATTTAGTTCCAACCTGGCCTCACGCAGACATCAGACGACATCTCAATGACTTTTTGTTCCGTAAAAATGAGGAAGTAAATGCTCTTGTCCGCACTCTTTCTGGCGGGGAAAAAGCGCGTCTCTCCTTGGCGCAAATTGCTGCCAAAACGCCGAAATTGTTGGTTTTGGACGAGATCACCAACAACCTGGATCTCGAAACACGAGCTCATGCAATACAGGTCTTACAAAGCTATCCGGGAGCGATGATGGCCATTTCTCATGATGAGGATTTCTTGAAGTCCATTAACGTCACCCATTTTTATAATATAAATCAGGAACTTGAAAATGAATAACTTACTGTCGCAAAACTTATGGTCTTTTATATGGCATTTTTTGAAGCCATATAAAAACGTGTGTATCGTTTATGTTTCTCTGGCACTGCTCGCTGGATGTTGGGGACCGTTCAACAGCATGTTGATTAAATCTATCATCAACTCCTTATCTTCGTCGCAAGTGGACAACATTTCGGTGTTGACGTGGCCAGCTGTGCTTCTTGTATTGAATTTTGTCGTATTTGATAATTTCACTTGGCGCTCGATTGGATACTTGAATTATAAATTCCGGCCGGTGATTAAAAATCAAATTATTAGCGACGTTTTTAGGTTTGTCCTTGGGTCTTCACATCAATTTTTTCATGATAATTTATCAGGTCGCCTGTCGAGTCATGTCATAACGCTGGCTGACAATATAGAGCGCATTCTCCATAACATATCCGCAAATTTTATTCGAGGTTTTTCCCTCCTCATGGTCGCATTTGTAAGTATGTATTATGTAAATCCAACATTTTTTTATATATTAGCCCTGTGGTTTCTTGCATTTTCTTCCTTTAGCATCCTCATGTCGAAACGTCTTGTGCGCTTATCGGATATCCATACGGGTGCTGAGTCAGTGATTTCAGGTCAACTCGTCGATAGCATAGCAAATGCGAGTAACGTGCGAATTTTTGCTGGACGTCTTTTTGATGTCTTACGTCTTGAAAAATATTTGCTTGTGACAAAAGAAACATTCCAAACAAAAGAACTTTTTTTAGTAAAGCTCAATGTTGTGCAGGGTATGCTGATTGCGACCATGCTTGGCTTCATGGTTTATTTCTTAATCCATTTATACGGGCAGCACTTGGTAACTGTGGGTGATTTTGCGCTTATTCTCGGATTAGGCATGGAAGTGGGTCATATAGCCTGGTACACAATGCAGCAACTCGATGAATTTAATGAAGCTGTTGGCAAATGCAAACAAAGCCTCAGCAGTCTTATTGTGCCGCAAGAGATAAAAGATAAAAAAGAGGCTTCAAATTTACTAATTACAAAAGGCCAAATTACTTTCTCTAAGGTCAAGTTCCATTACAAGGGTACAGACCCTCTTTTTCAAAATAAATCTGTCACGATTGAAGCTGGGCAAAAAGTTGGTCTCGTTGGCTATTCTGGTGGGGGTAAATCCACCTTCGCGAATCTCATCCTTAGACTGTACGATGTGACCGATGGTCATATTCTGATTGATGAGCAAGATATTCGTGACGTCACTCAAGAGAGTTTATATCATAATATCGCCATGATCCCTCAGGATCCCACGCTTTTTCATCGTACGTTGATGGAGAACATCCGCTATGGGCGAAACGATGCAACGGACGAAGAGGTGATTGAATCCGCTAAAAAAGCCCATGCTCATGACTTTATTCAAGCTCTTCCTCAAGGCTATGCCGCTCTTGTGGGGGAAAGAGGCGTTAAACTCTCAGGCGGGCAACGACAACGGATTGCGATTGCGCGAGCGATATTAAAGAATGCTCCTATCTTGATTTTAGACGAAGCCACGTCACAACTTGATTCTGTGACAGAAAGCTATATCCAAGACTCCCTGTGGGAAGTCATGCAACAAAAGACCACCATCGTCATTGCTCATCGTCTCTCCACCCTTCTTCACATGGACCGCATTCTTGTTTTTGATCGTGGGAAGATTGCTGAAGATGGGACGCACATAGAGCTTCTTGCTAAAGGAGGTCTCTATAAAACTCTTTGGGATGCTCAAGTGGGAGGGTTCTTGCCAGATAAGAGGCACGAGAAAACAACATGAAAATGAGATCTACCCTTAATGAAAGGAAAAGATAAAATGGATCAAACAGTGAGCCTACGAGCCATTCTCTCATCGACGCAGTCATTTGAAGATTACGAAATCCTTAAGCTGAATGCTGCTCTTATGAACGCTATTTTAAAGGAAATTATTGAACGTCATCAATTACCTAAGGCTCCCCTGAAGCTTTTTTCGGAAGGGACAAATATCGTGTTCGCTTATGGAGATCACACAGTCATTAAAATTTTTCCGGCCTTTCACTTAGATCAATTTAAAAGTGAGCTTTTGGTTTTAAAACATCTGCAAGGCAAGCTCTCGGTTAAAACGCCAACGGTTAATTATGAGGGAGAAATCTTCGGTTGGCCCTACATCGTCATGAGTCAACTGGACGGCACGCTTTTGGAAACGCTTTGGGATGAGATGGATCATGATAATAAAATAATCATCATACGAGAATTGGGATCCTTAATTCGGGAAGTTCATGCTCTACCAACCTCTGGACTTAAAGAAATCGATTGTCATTGGGAACACTTTATCCATAAGCAAATCAATGGTTGTAAGGAGCACCATCGGTCTGCTGGTCTTCCAAACCCATTAATAGAACAAATCCCCTCCTATCTCGACTCAACGAAAGACTCTTTGGTAAAAATAGAAAAACCCGTCCTGTTAACAGGAGAATATACGCCTATGAATTTTCTGGTAAAACAAATTCAGGGTGTTTGGCATATTGATGGACTGATTGACTTTGGAGATTCCATGTTGGGTTTGCCCGAATATGATTTGTTAGGCCCAGGGGCTTTTTTGATACAAGGAGACAAGTCCCTTTCAAAAGAATTCTTAATGTCATATGGATACGCTTTAAACATGCTGACACCAGCATTGAGCCATCAGCTTATGGCCTTAGTGCTGCTTCATAAGTACAGCAATTTGAATGTTCAAGTCAGAATAAAGGATTGGAAGAGCAAGGTGCAAAATTTAAAAGATTTGGAAAACTTAGTTTGGGGATTTTGAAATCAATGTCTCTTTCACTTACGAGAGCCTTTTGATAAAGGGGGCTCTGTAAGACTCTTTTGGAATGCTCAAGTGGGTGGGTTCTTGCCGGATATTTTATTTCGGTATTTTTTCATCTTAGAGTCTATATTGTATATGTATTTTTCTTTATTGTCCATTTTTTTGTCTCCTGTAATATCAATTTAAAAAAGCTATTTTCTGATTTTAAACTATCAGATATGTCTTAAATAGACGGCGCTGAAGTATTTATAATTTGTTGATATTATTGTATTTTTAGGAGGAATAGGGTGTTGTAATTGCAAGAAATGAGCCCTAACCCTGCAAAAGGTTGCAATATAGAACCATGAAAGCCAAGAAGGTTAACATAGCTCAAACGGAGCTTTTTAAGACGCGCTTATCGACCCAATTGAACCCCAAAGATCCGCTGTTTATCTTGTCGGATCAGATGAGCACGTTGTCCATCAGTGGGTTCAAAACCCTTACTGGCAATACTTTTGTGGCTATGATTACTTGCAATGGGAGCTTCCCTCAGACCCCAGCTCCATGACCCGTTGGCGCAACAGGCTTGGAGAAAAGAATTTGGAAAAGATGTTGGCTGAAACGATCGTCACAGCTGTTAAGACTGAAACTGTGGCTCCCCAAGACCTGAAGCGAGTGATTGCTGACACGACCGTGATGGAAAAGAATATTGCTTTTCCAACAGACTCCAAGCTTCTCACCAGGGCGCGTGAGCGACTGGTTGAACTAGCTGATGGGTGCGGATTGAAACTCCGCCAAAGCTACGCTCGGGTTGGAAAATTTGCTGCTTTGAACGCCGAGAGATATGCACACGCGAATCAATTTAAGCGGATGAGGAAAGAGGTCAAGAAGTTGAAAAACTATCTTGGCCGTACAGTCCGCGATATCGAACGCCAAATTAAGGTTTCATTAGACCTACAAGGAGAATTCGGCTCACATTTTGGATAAGGCTAAGGAGCTGTTATTTCAAGAAAAGAAAAGCAAGGGCAAGCTTTACAGCCTGCATGCACCAGAGGCTTATTGTATTTCAAAAGGAAAAGCTGGGAAACCCTATGAGTTTGGGTGCAAGGTTTCATTAGTACTGCCTCATAAACAAGGACTAGCCCTCTCTTCACAGGCATTACACGAGAACCAATACGATGGCCATACGTTGGGAGTCAGTCTTAAAAAAGCGGAAGAACTTTCACAGACAAAGATTGAGCGGGCATTGGTTGATAAAGGTGACAAGGGACACGGAATCGAAGGCAGGCAAGTCTACATTTCTGGCCAAAAGCGAGGGATGACCCGAACGTTGAAAAAACATCTCAAACGCAGATCCGCAATCGAACCTCATATTGGTCATATGAAATCTGAGGGAAAACTGCGGCGCAAGTATCTCAAGGGGACAATAGGTGATGCCTTTAATGCACTATTGTGTGCCATTGGACATAATAGGAGGCTGATTTGGAGGGCAATCAGATCTCTTTTTGTCCTCATTAAAAACTACCTCTTTGCCACCCTTGAGAGGAAGCCACACCATGCCCGAACTGATCGCGCCCTAAGCACATGTGGAAGGTTGGGTGACGTAGTGGAATCGGGAAAGCATTGGAGTGGCTGGGGGTTGGCTTGATGGGAAGATTAACCCAGGTCGCAACAGGCCCACCGTGGCACGACCCTTGTCATCACACGCCGGCTGGTTAGGGTGTTGGGGCGATAGAGTCCCTTCATAGGCCCGATGGGGTTGGTTGAGTTAGATTGGGGGGTGTGGTCTGCCCTGTATGTATGAGGGTGGTTTGGTGCCGCTTTGGGTTCTGTTCTGTCTGTAGGTGGAAGTGCGGGTTTGAGCCTTTAGCGGTACCGGGGGTCTTGGGCCGACGCCGTTGGCGTGACGTCGGGGGTCTCTCCGCGGGGCCTGGGTGTCGGGCCGAAGTCACTTGGGTGGGGATGGGGTGGGGGCAGCGCAGCGTTAGCGTGGAAGGATGAGACAGGCGGACCACGAAGACCCGGGGAGCGGGCTGCCCCCAAGACGGCGCCATCAGGTCTAGGGAGGGGTATCGGCATTGGGTCGCGGTGGAGACCCAGCCGCACCCCGGGGGGGCGCGGCTGGGGTAGGCCGTCGGCTCTTTTGGCGTGGCCTTGGTTTGCGTGGCGATCGCACGACGGGGCGGAGTCGTACTTATGGAACCTCACACCCCCAGTTGACGGTGAGTGCGAAGTCAGCTGGGTTGCCGGCATGACCGGGGTCACTGAGGGTTATCTTTGCCTGTTCGAGAAGGCGCTCGAACTTGATGGCCGCGGGGCAGGTTGTGGGGGCACTGAGTCTAAACCGTTTCCAGTAATAGGGGTTGGAGACGGTTACTGTCACCATGAATTCGACCCCTGGCCTCGTGTAAGACGCCACGTCTCCACCGCCCGTTCCTGGCCAGTTTATTTGCTCGGTAAGTTCCATGTTACCTGCAAATCGGTAGTTGCGGCCCACTGTCAGAAGCTCACTTTGCCACTCGACCGAACCGGTGGGGTTGGTATCGTTCGTGCTCTCGGCTTCGACATGCACTCTTGCGCGCGCTCCCTTTGTGTCATGGCCGTTGATCTCAGTTGGGACTGAGACGCTTATTGCCGTGGCCCTGTCTGGCATCACGTTGAGGGTTATTAGAAGGCAGGCCCCGGAGACGACTCTTCGGGTTAATGCTGATGTCTGGAGAAATTTAGTTCGCATGATGATATTCCTTTCATAGGTTTCCCTGGGACAAGCCCCAGGGCAAGGGTAATGTCCCGGATACAGCACAGAGAGGTGGGACGGTTGATGGGCCTCTGTGAATTCTTGTAAC
>CANGTV010000006.1 GCA_947457015.1 Alphaproteobacteria bacterium
TTAATGAGTTTATAAAAAAATTTTATACAATATTGTTTAATAAAAAGTACAAATATATTAATAAAAAAAATAAAAAGGGAGCGTTAAAATGGTCAGGGTTATATTTCTCTGTGGGTATGTATTTGTTGCGTTATTGTTTTTCTTCTCCCCCATGTGCTTAGGGATGGAGGAGCGCCCTGAACAATCGCCCTCTCCGGCTCCTCGCCGCGGACTTAACAGAAATGTAGTTAATGAGAGTAGCCCGCTTGTTCCAATTCAGCGGTCTACTGATCTAAGAAATAGAGTAAGACCCTTACAACGTGCTGTAGAAGCCATACTTCATGATGAAAGCTCGGCAGTTACCATCTATAATTTAAAGACAGATCGTGGTCGCAATTGGGATAACCTTGATCAGTTTTTAGACAATCTTGATCGTGCTCTTTTTCAGATTTCTCCTACAAGAACAAAAGTGGCCACAGGCTTAGCAAGTCTTCCGGGATGTTTCATTCCCGTATTTTTATCTAATACGGTGTTGCACAGCCTTGGGGGAGTTTTGGACAAAGACCTGGGCGCAGGAGTTTCCACAGGTTTAGAGACCTGGATTATTACAACGACAATGCCTGTTGCGTTGGATCTTACGGCTGATCTTGCGGGAGGTGCTGTCTCCTTATGCTCAACCCAACAGGCATTTTCATCTTCTCGAGGAGAAGATCCCGATGAGGTTAACAATCCCCATGTATTTCCTATGTCAAAGGGGCATAGAGCAGCACTTGTTATTCTTTTTGTGACAAGTGGGCTCGATGCTGCTATCCCCACTCTCTTAATATTTAATGCAGAAGCACCTTTCTCTGTTGGTAAATGGATTAGCGTTGCATGTATTCTACCATTTTATTGGAAGACTTATTGGGATATAGGAAAAGCAAACATCAATTATGCATTCAATAATTATGTTCATCAAACGGATGAAGCCGATAGGACGAAGAGAAGAATTATTGCAAAAAAAGTCCAGTTGTTCCAAGACGCCATTAATCACCCTGATCGCCCAAAGTCCGATAAACTTGTAAAACTTGTATATCAAGCTTTATCAGAAAAATTGAAACGACAGAAACTTCGCCGAGCTCAGGCAGGAGCCGACCCTCAACAACAAGAGCCTTCCAATCGCGTAGAACTTGATCCTGAAGCACTAGAAGACTTAGAGATTTCTGTGTTTAGCCTTCTCATGACGAAAGACGCTAAGCGGGATGATATGACACACGTTTCTGCTCCTGAAAGAGAGCCAGAAAGCGAACTCGATGAAGTCCCTATGCAACACAACACCCTCGAAGAGCAGATTTTAGTTTTGCAGAAAAAAATACAAGGTCTCGAAGAAGAAAATGCGCAGATATCTCGTGCTTTCAAACAGGCCGCAAGCTTGCATGCGGATCTAGGGTCCTTACAACCACCTTCTTGGAAAGAAGATCTATTAAGTGCAGTAGCTACAGGCTTAACGGGAGCCGCTTTGGCGGCGCGCTTTGAAATTTTAAGAAGTACAATCCAAAATGGGCTTCAACAACTTGGGGTCGATGAGGAAAGCGCACAAAATGCTTCCTATAGCATTGCAGGGCCTGCGAGCCTTTTTAGAGTTGTTGTCGAATCGAGGCTGCATCAACAACAATTTAAGGGATGGTTAAAAGCTTTGTCCGTGAGCAACTTAGGAGACTTTAGATTTTTAAGAAAAGGATTCAATATTGTCTCGACGATCAATGGGTCGTTATTTGCGAGCCCTAGTTTTTATGTGGGGTTTGCTTTCTCATCCCTTTCTCCTTATCCACTCTTAGGAAAGCTTTCTCTTCTCATTCCTTCAGCTCTTCTTGATTTCTCTCTGTTTAAGCATGTTCTCGAAGAGCGCCATGCTGACAGTATAACGGCTGTAGCAACACTCGGAAGTGAAGACATAGGTGTAGAACGTCAGAGAGCTCACCTCAACCGATGGGCGACTAAAGTTCAAGAGCGTATCGTCCCAACCTCTGGCGAGCGGGTGTTTGACCAAGAAACAATAGCGAATATTTACAGTTTAATGCAGGAGAATGCTTTAAAGAATAAATCTTGAGGCAGGAATAAAGGTTATTCGCGCGGCGGACTACGTATGAAAATTTTTCTTAAGACGAGGTGACTTTTCATCTGAAAGGAAGGGTCTCTCCCCCTTGTGGGAGAGGTCGCCCCGAAGGGGCGGGCGAGGAGGCATTTTAGGATAGCTGAGGGTATTAGCAGGGCTTAAATATTTAGATATCTATTTTTTTGCATATCCGTAAGAAAAAAGTTAAAAATATATTGACAATAAAATTTGTAGTTAATAAATATAGTTTACGAATCATTTTTTTATTTCATGAGTTGGGATATACAACCACTCTAAGTTATTATGGTGATAGAATACGGGGCTGATTTCTTGAGCTCTTTGCTTCAATCTAAGTTCACATAAAGTTTTAGAAGACCTTTCTTTTTTCGGAGGAGGAGTGTTTTGTGAAGTGAATTGCTTCACTGAACGCAATCCCTTCTTCTATAAGCATTTTCTTCACTTTCAATCAAAGAAAATCGAGGCGTTTGCTGAATCGCAAGAGTGTGCAATTTTATAAATTTATTTTTAATGAGTATTAATAGGAGTCAAAAATATGAGTAAGAAAATCAATATGAAAGCAAAACTAGGTCACTTTATGCTTTTGTGTAGTTCAGCGTTTCTTTCCTCAGTTTTTGTTTCTGCTTCGACTTGGGGGATGAATCTCGACGAAAAACAGAACTATTTAGGGACCTTGAGGATAAGCAACATAAGTTCCTCAAATTTAACATTGTTTAGTCAAAACTTTTCTTTGCTGAAAGAACAGAAAAAAAATATAACCCCAAATTTTTCCAACTCTTCCTCTAGCTCTTCAAGCTCTTCTTCAAGTTCTTCCTCTAGTTCTGCTCAAAGCAGTAGCTCTAAGAGCCTTACTTCTTCTTCCAGTTTTTCAAAAGAATGGAGTCAGTTGTCTCGATTACAACATACCAAGCAGGAACAATATGTCCCATTTTCTCTTTATGAGCATCAGCGCCTCGTTATGCCTTCTATCCGGTTTTTACGAAAAAACTTCATTGAAGAGCATGCGAATCCTCCTTTTTACGCACTCTTGTATAATGGAAAGCCGTTAAATATCTTTATTTATGAAACTCAACAGTTGCCATTCGGGGAAACGACTCCTCCTCATATTGCGAAGGCGATTGATGCCATCGCTAAGACTAAGGATTCCAATTTATTTACAGAAATCAACAAAAGTGCAAGTGGTCCTTTAGTCAAAAATGCTACAGGTATAAAATGGGCGGATGCTCTTTCTTCGCAATGCAAAGAAGATCTCGGAATTATTGCCCAACATATTATAGGTAAAAATATAGATCTTAATGAAGTAGACCCTGAATGGTTTTTGACAACTCTTCAAGGATTGCTTGGGAGCCTTGATATTTTTTTTGATACTAATTCTGTTACTAAAATTTTTAAGAGTCAAAAAAGGCAAGTTTCTTCTTTAGAATCTTTTTGGGTAAGGGGAAGATCTACTTACGGTGATCAGGAGAAGCTAGAGTTACCAGAGGAGGTGTCTCATGTTTTTGAATCTCTCACGAATGCGATAAAAAGTATTTATGTGTCGCACGTCTCTACTTCATCTAATGATCCAAGGAAACCCACACTTGATGATGTTGATTTGAATGATAGATCCATTCTTAATTATTTAAAAGGTAACTATGTGAGCGACCAACAGTCTGATAAAATGTTAGAATATCGACATCTTTTTTGGTGGGAGCAGTCGCTTTACCCTATGTTAGTAAAGCGAATTTCTGATAGCAAAAAAGAGAGTCTCCCTCCTTGCCTTTTTATGTATGACACGACTCATAATGTAGGCCCCCATTCATTCCTTAAAATGATGACTTCTTTTAATGGGATAGAAGTCTGTTCATTAAAGAGGAAAGGATGGGCAAAGTGGTTCTCAAAGGATCAAGTTGTGGTCCCGATCCGCGATCAATATGGCAGATATCCCGGCCAACTCAACTATGAAAATGAAAAACCCGATTCACAGCTTTCAGATTCGTTTGGAAGAAATCCTGGGCAGCATAATTATGGAGAGTTATTACCAGACGATCAACTTTCCGACATCCATGGTAGATACCCAGGATCCTTCAATTATGGGAAGGAAAAACTCGACTCAGAACTCCCTGACACCTTTGGAAGAAATCCTGGAGAACTGAACCATGGAACTGATTTGGATCTCCATGGGAGATATCCCGGCCAACTGAACTACAGAAATGAAAAACCCGACTCAGAACTTCCTGATCAGTTTGAGAGACAGCCCGGACAACATAATCATGGAGAAACATTGCCAGATGATAAACTTCAAGACATCCATGGTCGATGGCCAGGATTCTTCAATCATGGAAATAAAAAACCCGACTCAGAACTTCCTGACACCTTTGGAAGAAATCCTGGGCAGCATAATTATGGAAAGTTATTACCAGACGATCAACTTTCCGACATCCATGGTCGATGGCCAGGATTCTTCAATCATGGAAATAAAAAACCCGACTCAGAACTTCCTGACATTTTTGGAAGAGACCCTGGAGAACTAAACCATGGAACTGATTTGGATCTCCATGGGAGATATCCCGGCCAACTGAACTACAGAAATAAAAAACCCGACTCAGAACTCCCTGACACCTTTGGAAGATCACCAGATTCTCCGTATCATGGACGGTCTTTTGATAGCCTTTATATTGAGTAGTTCTTAAGAGATATAGTCTGTGCATTTGAAGATACCTTATTAAGCCTGGCGCTAGGTGCCATTCCCTGCTGTGGCGGGAATAACACTCAAAAAAAGGCAACTTCAAGAACAACGAGTATAGTTTGTGCTGAGACTTCCTGGAGGTAAGTGTTAGGGGCTTCTCCTCCAAACTTCCCCCTTGACTTGGGGTCGATTCATGCCAATATGTAATTAAGAATGATTCTTAATTACAACGATGGTGAAAAAATGCGTGCTTATAAAAATCCCCTTCTTCAAGGTGCTTTTTATCGAACGGGGCTGATGATTGGTGTTGTAGCAGGATTGTGGGCAGGCGTTTTCTGGGCTCTTTAAGACAATATGGAACCCGCTATTTCTTCATTTTGGGGGCGCCTTACAAAAAAACACCCGACGATCCGTTGTCATCCTCAAGGCCCTATTTCTATTGATATTCAAAACCTTTCTGTACAATACCCTAATAATCCCATTATCTCAGGCCTTACGTGCCATTTTGAAGCGCCCTCCCTGTGGGCTATTGCGGGTCCCAATGGGGCAGGAAAAAGCACGCTTTTAAAAACACTTCTTGGTCTTCAGAAATTTAAGGGGGGAAAGATTAATTTTCATGGCCTCTGTCCTTGCGATGTAGCCTATCTCACCCAACAAAATCAACTGGATCGCAGATTTCCTTTGACAGTAGGGGATACGATCGCCATGGGACTTTTCCGGGAAGTGGGAATCTTTCGCAGGTACACAAAAGCACAAAGAGACAAAATGCAAGATGCCCTTGAACAAGTGGGACTTTCTTCTTTTGCGAAAACGCCTCTTCAAGCTCTTTCGGGTGGGCAATTTCAGCGTGTTCTTTTTGCGCGTCTTATTCTTCAAAATGCGCCCGTTATTTTTCTGGATGAGCCTTTTACAGGAGTGGATGGGCGGACTATCGAAGATCTCATGGGCCTTTTACATCGTTGGGTCAAAGAGGGACGCCTCGTTCTTGCCGTCCTTCATGATTTGGATTTGACTCAAGAACACTTTCCGAAAACGCTTCTGCTTGCGCGTCATTTTTACAAAGCGGGATCAACAGAAGATGTCTTAACAAAAGAGCATATGCGCGAAGCCGTCGCGGCCTCACGCCAATGGGAAGATACGGGTGGAACACCATGATTGACCTCTTTTTCTCGCCTTTTTTAGACTATATCTTTTTAAGGCGTGCTCTTATGGCCTGCTTGGCGCTTGCTTTAGGATGTGGCCCTGTCGGCGTTTTACTCGTCTTAAGGCGCATGAGCTTAATGGGAGATGCCTTGGCCCATGCCCTGTTGCCGGGAGCTGCCTTGGGTTTTTTAATAGGGGGCCTTTCCTTGCCTGCCATGGGGTTGGGAGGGTTTCTGGTGGGCTTTCTCGTCGCTCTTTCAGCGGGTGCTATTTCTCGTTTTACGATTTTGAATGAGGATGCCAGCTTTGCAGGGTTTTACCTTATCTCCTTAGCGATTGGTGTGTTGATTGTCTCAACTCAAGGAAACCAGGTGGATTTGATGCACATCTTATTTGGGACCATCCTTGCTGTTGATAGTATGTCCCTTCTAATTGTGACAAGCATTACGACCTTCACTCTTTTTGTGTTGGCCTTGATTTATCGCCCCCTTTTGATTGAATGTTTTGATCCAGGATTTTTACGTGTCATTGGAGGGCGAGGAACTCTTTATCATTCTCTTTTTCTTGTTCTGGTGGCGCTGAATCTTGTGGCGGCCTTTCAAGCTTTGGGAACGTTAATGGCCTTGGGGATGATGATGTTGCCGGCAGTTTCTTCTCGGCTTTGGGCGCGCCATGTGTGGTCGCTTTTTCTTCTCTCAAGCTTTTTTGCGGTTATTTCTGGCTATTTTGGTCTTCTGTTATCTTATCACCTCGAGTGGCCGTCGGGTCCTTCCATTATTTTAGTAGCGGGCGTCATTTACGGTGTATCCCTCGTCATTGCTCCTTTCGGTACACTTAAACAACAGCAAGGGATGGCCTAATGCGCACTTTTCTTTTTTTGCTTCTTTTCTCCCTTCCTTCTTTTGCAAAACCCTTGATAGTTACAAGTTTCAGTATCTTAGGAGATATGGTGCACGAGATTGGCCAAGATAAAGTTGACGTCAAGACCCTCGTGGGGCCCAATCAAGACTCCCATATTTTTGAGCCCCGTCCTCAAGATGCCAAAGAGCTAGGGCGCGCAGACCTTGTTGTGGTCAATGGTCTTGGGTTTGAAGGATGGATTGACCGCCTTATTGATGCTTCCGGATTTAAAGGCACTGTTCTTGTAGCCACAACAGGCGTTCGTCCTTTAAGAAGTACTTTACAGGGACACACATTTATTGACCCCCATGCATGGCATAGTTTAAAAAATGCAGCTATTTATGTGGATAATATTGTCAATGGCCTTTCGACGTTAATGCCTGAGGACGCTGGCTTCTTTAAAGCCCGAGGGAAGGCGTATAAAGCCTCTCTGCAGGCTCTTGAAAAAGAGGTTTCTCAAAAACTTGCCTCTATTCCTGTAGAGAAGCGAAAAGTCATGACGGGTCATGCGGCCTTTGGGTATTTAGGAAGAGACTTCGACATCGCTTTTTGCTCCCCTGTGGGGATGAGCACGGAAGCTGAACCTTCCGCCAAAACCGTAGCTGCCCTTATTCACAAAGTGAGGGAAGACAATATTCAAGCCGTCTTCATTGAGAATATCTCCAATCCTCGCCTCATCGAACAAATTGCAAAGGAAACGGGAACCCACGTAGGAGGAGTGTTATACTCTGATGCGCTTTCTTCTCCGGGAACAGACGCAGATACTTATTTGAAAATGATGAGATTTAACCTTTCATCTCTTATCAAGGGGATGGGGGAGGAGCATACTTCTTCAGATCAACAACTGTGAAGAAAAACATATAACTCTCTTTAAGGAGTATAAAAGCCAAGAACATCTTTTTTTGATTTTTTTAACAAATAATTTACTATTTTTAGCTATTATGAAGAATAGAAAAAAGAAAAAAACATCAGGAGAAACTCTATGACAAGGCTGTCACTTACTTTTTTTGTAATCTTATACTCTCTCACAATCTCCGATGGTAAATGTAGTTGTAAGGAGCCTTGGCCCAATTGCAAGTATTCAAACGCGCCTGGTTTTGTAGGATATTTATGTTGTATGCCAGGCGCTACTCCCCCCGCAAACTGTATCTCTCCTTACTATAAAGACTCAAGCTGTCAAGATCCTGTCCCTACGCCGCCTCATCATCTTCTTTTACTTAGAAAATAAATGGCTAAAATTGGTTCTGAGAGACAAATATGAAAAAGAAACAGGGACGCATGTTAGCGGCGTGTTGTATTCTGATGCGCTTTCTTCTCCGGGAACAGACGCAGATACTTATTTGAAAATGATGAGATTTAACCTTTCATCTCTTATCAAGGGGATGGGGGAAGGATCACACACCTCTTCAGCAATAACCTCCAACTTACAATCCCCGAGTTAGAAGCTCTAAAGCCACCGACTTGATCGGGGGCTTTAGAGCTTCTAACTCGGGGATCTCCTAGAAGCACTGCGGTGTTTCAGCAAGATCCCCGATGAAGAAATGCTAATGTTTTCTTGCAGAAAACAAAGCATTTCTAGCTCGGGGATGACAAGAAGGAGTGGATTTTACAATTTACTCAAGAGAGAAAAAAGGCTTCTGTAGAAATTTTCTGTAGCAATTTTTCTTGACATCTATTCATCAATACGTTCAACTAAAAAACACACCCTTACCCTCTTCAGGAGAGATTTTTTTGAGTTTTATTGCCCCTCTTTCTTTCTCTAAGATTGCGTCTCTCAATAAGCGCGGCTAAGCTGCGCATCCTTGTCTTTTCCCCCTTTTTTTCTTTTATCGGCCATTAACAACTTTAAGAAAGTTGCTTATGGGCTATTTGTGGAGTAATTACAGATATTCTTTTGGAGAGTATGATGATGACAGGTCAAGTAAATGACAAAGTGGGCCTTTGGCCCATGGTTTCTTTGGTTACAGGAAACTTAGTGGGGTCCGGCGTGTATTTGTTGCCTGCGACCCTTGCTATGTATGGCAGTATTAGTCTTTTCGGATGGATCATCACCTCCATTGGGGCTATTTTACTATCTTTGGTTTTTGCGCAGCTCAGTGCGCGCATTCCCAAGACAGGGGGTCCTTATCTTTATGCGCGTGAAGCTTTTGGAGATACGGTGGGATACTATGTTTGCTGGGGATATTGGATGCTGTCCTGGATTAGTAATCCGACCCTCGCTATTGCGGCTGTTGGATATATTTCTGTGATTTATGGAGGTCTCAGCCCCTGGACAAATTTTCTCTTAGAATTTTTGATTCTTTCGGGGTTCACGCTGTTTAATCTTTTAGGTTTTAAAGTAACTGGGCGAACAGAACTTTTGATTACAACTATGAAAGTCCTTCCTTTGCTGATTGTCCCCCTTATCGGGATTTTCTTTATCAATATTGATAACTTTTCTCATGTGAATACCTCGGGTCTTTCCTTTGGGAACGCTCTCAACACAGTTGCCTTTTTAACGCTCTGGGGATTTGTAGGGCTTGAGACTGGAACGGTGCCGGCAGGCCAAGTTTATAATGCGTCAAAAACTGTTCCGCGGGCTACGGTTATTGGGACAGCAATTGCAGCTACTGTTTACCTTCTCGGAACGGTTGTTATTATGGGTGTAGTCTCTCCTCAAGAGCTTATCTACTCTAAAGCTCCTTATGCGGATGCTGCTCAAGCAATTTTTGGCGGAAATTGGGGAACTCCTGTAGCCATTGCCGCTATTATCACGTGCCTCGGTAGCCTTAACGGATGGCTTATTGTCGTGGGACGTATTCCCTATGGAGCGGCGCACGATGGTCTCTTCCCAGAGATTTTCAAAAAAAGAACACGCCATGGAACACCCTATTGGGGAGTGTTAATTTCTTCTCTGTGTACCGTGCCGTTTTTGTTCATGTCCTTACAAAGCACTCTTTTGGAACAATTCCAGTTTATTGTTGAGATTGCGGTGACATTAATTTTGCTTGTTTATGCCATTTCGGTTCTTGCTTACTTTAAACTCCTCTGGGTAGAAAAAAAGTATACGGTTGTGCAGCTCCTCATCGGCATAGGGGCACTCGTGTTTTCCTTATGGGCTTTATGGGCAGTGAGTTTAAAGATGATAGGGATGTCTTTGATTCTTCTCCTCTTTGGGGTTCCCATGCACCTGTGGATGCGAAAGAAGAAAAGGATCCATGGCCCTTCTCCTAGTTTCTCTTGAGATTCTTTGGGATTCGGAATAAAAGTGAAGACGATACAAAAAAACGGAGAAGATCATGACGTTGGTACGCGCTTTATGGGGAATGATGGCACTGCTACTCGTGGCAGGCTTACTGGTTCTTTCCATGTGGGGAATTCCAGCTCCCTCCACCCATATTGAAAAAATTATTCCCAATGACAAGCTTCCTTCATAAATCCTGCCTGTGGGGAGGGCTCTGCGTTCTCCTCGGGGGGCAAGCCATGGCGCAACCCATTCAGCTTATTCCGCAAAAGGCTCGTGTGCCGCAGGGGGAGGAAGATAGTATAACCTCTTCCCTTCCGTCTTTTCAGGAGGAGGAAGAAAGTGAAGATTTTTGGGAAGGAACACCGCCTTCTATCATTAAAACTTATTTTTCAAAACTTCCTATTCGCCTGACTTCTCCTGCGTTACGTGCTTTGCGTTCTGAGATCTTAAAAGAAAAATATACGGCCCTTGCCCAAAACACTTCTTATGAAGAGAGCCGTTTTTCTCTTCTCAAAGAAACGGGGCAACTTGATGCTGCAAGAGAGTTTCTTGGAGAGGCCTCTCTTCCTGACAAGGATGCGTTGCTTCTTGACCTCCAATGGCAGGAAGGAAAGGCAAAAAAAGCGTGTGAGAAGATTGCAAACCTTATTCGCTCTTCTTCTAATGGGGAATGGAAAAAGCAAAATATTTATTGTCTCTATGCCAATGGGGAAGAAGAACGTGGAAAGATTGCGCTCGAGCTTTTAAGAGAAACAGATTCTGAAGATTTTTCTCTTTTAAATGCTCTTTTTGATCACTCGTCCTCTCCTCCTTTTGATCCATCTTTAGCAAAGTCTCCTTTTCTTCTCACGGTTTGGGCGGAAACAAACCAAGAGATCCCAGAAGATGACCTCGACAGGTTTTCTCCTGCGTCCCTTGCCCTTATTACACAATTAGAAAAAATACCTCAAAAGACCCGCCTCCTTGCTGCCCAAAAAGCCTTTGCTGAAGGAAGCTTAGGAGAGGAGGATTTTTCAAAGCTTGTTGAAAATGCTCCTGCGGAAAGTCTTTTAGGAAAATTTGCTTCTGCCTTTAAAACACAAAAACCAGAAGACTTGCTTACCTTATTGGAGGAGGTCTCCCAAGACAACGCTTTAGGTTTTATTGCAAAAGTCTTTAAACATGAGCTTCATAAGATCGAGCCCTCTTTCACAACTCTCCCCTTAGCCCCCTATCTTATTCGTGGCTTTCTAGAGGGGACTGAAAAAGAGCTCGCAAAAAAATGGGGAGCCTTTTATATGCGGGAAGCTCCTGATGAGGCCATCGCTGTTTTCCCTCTTCTTTACCTTGCGATTCCCGGTATAAAATGGACAGGCGCGCATCTTCAAGCCTGGCAAGCCTATCAAAAGCGTATTAACTCCTTAGAAGCAGCTCAATCCTCTTATGCACTTCGGCGCCTTTTTCAAGCCTTGGGAGACTCTCCTGGTCCGGCTATGGCTGGAGAACCCTCTCCCCCTTCTTGGCGTCAGGAGCAGGGCCTTTTTGAAGGAGAGTCTTTTGATCTCTTAGAAGCGGCTCTCAAAAGTCATCGAAAAGGAGAAGTGCTTCTACTTACTCTTAGTGTCATTGGCGAAACGCCGTTGAAGGAAGTTTCTCCTGATAAAATAGCGCGCCTTATAGAGGCCCTCAAAAAAGTAGGATACACTGAGGCCGCGCGGTCTCTTGCACTTGATTTCTTCTTAGCGAAGAGAATTTAAAACGGCCAATTAACAATAAAAAAAGATTTATTTTTAATAAAATTTAGGGTATCATTTAAATATAAAATCGTATAAGTGCGCCAAGAATATGGTGTAAGATTACTTTTGCTTTTCTCTTAATTTCTGCCAATACAAAAGGCGTTTTTTTATATCCCGCTCAAAGCCGCGCTCTGCAGGTTTATAAAATACTTTTCGGCTCATTTCCTCGGGAAAGTAGTTTTGTCCTGAAAACCCTTCCGGGGTATCGTGATCGTAGATATAGCCTGTCCCATAGCCCTCTTTTTTCATCAGTTTTGTGGGGGCATTCAAAATGTGTTTGGGAGGCATCAACGAGCCGGAAGCGCGGGCCTCCTTAAGAGCTTGAGGATAAGCAACATAAAGTGCATTGGATTTAGGAGCGGTGGCTAAATAAACCAGGGCTTGGGCTAGGGCGAGTTCTCCTTCAGGAGATCCTAATCGCTCATAGGCGTCCACTCCCGCAAGGGTTTGAACGAGAGCTTGTGGATCAGCGAGTCCCACATCTTCGGAGGCAAAGCGAATCATACGGCGCCCGATATAAAGGGGGTCTTCTCCTCCTTCCAGCATACGGGCAAACCAATACAAGGCCGCATCGGGGTCTGAGCCGCGCAAGGATTTGTGCAGAGCGCTGATGAGGTTATAATGCCCTTCTTGGGCTTTGTCATAAAGAGGGGCCCGTTTGGTCACAAAGTCAGCGAGTTCTGATGCTTCAAGAGGGTTTGATAGGGTTTCTTCCGCGATGACCTCCACAAGATTTAAAAAGGCGCGCGCATCTCCATCCGCCATCTCAATCAGAAGTGTTTTGGCTTCAGGAGTGAGGGGTAACTTTTTCCCGAGGTAAGTTTCAGCCCGCCCAAAAATTTCTTCCAGATCTTCTGCGGAAAGTCGGTTGAGAATAAAAACCTGACACCGGGATAAAAGAGCGCCATTCAGCTCAAAAGAAGGATTTTCTGTGGTAGCGCCCACAAGGGTAATAATCCCCTTTTCCACGTAGGGTAAAAAACTATCTTGTTGCGCGCGATTGAAGCGATGAATCTCATCCACAAAAAGAAGAGTAGAACTTCCTTTCTCGAAGGTTCTCTTGGCTTCTTCAAAAACTTTCCGTAAATCCGCAACGCCTGAAAAAATAGCAGATAGCGACACAAAAGGAATGTCACAGGCTGTGGCTAAAATATGCGCAAGGGTTGTTTTTCCCGTGCCGGGCGGTCCCCAAAAAATCATGGAGTGCAGATGCTTATTATCCGCCATTCGCGAGAGAGGCTTTCCGGGACCAATGAGATGACGCTGTCCTATGACATCAGTAAGAGCCTGAGGGCGCAATCGTTCAGCGAGGGGAGTTTTGTTCATCTTTTACACATGCCATATCCGTGACTTTCGGGGAAGAGGATTGTGGGATTTGACGGGGATGCGGAGTAAGTTTAGGTTAAGAATAGGATCCTCCGAAGGATCTTGACGCGCCAAAATGTTTCCTCATCTTCCTCTGTAAGAGCTAAGTCTTCTACAGCTGCCCTAGATATAAGGTTAGCTGTTTCAGAAGTAGAGGCACTCTCTGCCGCACACCACACTCTTTTTGATATTAAGAATTTAATTGAAAGGATGGGGGGGCGTGTAGTGGTCACGACAAGAAAGAAAAAGAAGATCTTGAAAATAGATGTAACCCTTCAGGGACAAAGCCAGACCTTTTTCCAAGAAGGGGATAAAAGAATGCGGAAAAAGCAACTCAAGGACTTTATCCAGGACGTTCAATAAGGATAGCACCTGGCTAAACAAGTGCGGTAGAAAAAGGAGTCATTTTTCCCGTTTTTGTAATCTTGAAGTCCTCTGCTTTGCTTTCCATACTGATCTCTTCCTCAAAGATAAATTGAGGCCATAAAAAACAGAGAGGTCTTTATGAACTGGAAAAAATTTTCTCCCCTTCTTTATGTGGTCATTGTTGCCCTATTCTTAGCTGATGCTTACGCAGGAAGACTGCAGACGTTTGACAGCTATTTGGGTCAATTAGACTATGCTTCTGGTTCAAAAATTCCTGTAAAGGTGAGAGCTCATTTGGTTAAGGTTCACAAGGATAAAACCTATGGGGCACAAAAGGTAAGCGCTAAAGCTTTAGAGGCGAGTCACCAAGATTTTAATAATCATAAAAATACGCTGATTAAAGACTGGGAACAAGCAATGGGACGTTCTTGGCCTACGTACACGGTAAAAACAGAATGTGTGACAAATGGAACCTGTATTACAAAGAAAAAAGGGCAGCGATATGACGCCCATCATATTATTCCTCAAAGCTATAAGGGCCCTAACAAATGGTGGAATCTCATTCCTTTGGATGTACGCCGGCATAACTTGATTCATGGGATGAAGGTTGCTGGTAAGGCTCCTCGGAACGCTTATTGCTGTGACCCACAGCTTTTTCCTCATTCATGTGTTGGCTATCGGGGGACGCATTAGAGATTATCGTAAGGAGGTTGGAGGCACAGCTGCCTCCATCTCTTGCCATGCCAGCATACCGCCCGTCATATTGTAAGCCTTCAAACCTAAGAGACGCGCAATTTCACAAGCTTGGCCGGACCGCTTTCCACTGCGACAAATAAAAACATATTGTGCTTTGGAATCAGCCCCTTGCAGAAATTGGCTTAAGGCTGCGCCCAAGGTGGCCAAAATAGCTTCTTCTATATACCCCTCGGGGCCTTTCAGTTCGTCAGGCTCACGAACATCTACTAAAATGTACCGATCTTTGTTTTTTTTAACGTCATGGACCGTTAGGTAAAAGGATTCAAACATTTTTTATACTCCTAAAACAACGCTGCTAGCGTTCTAGACATAGACAGAACAATAACACCTGTCAAAGCAAGCTTGTGGACTAAGACCATGCGAAGGGGAGCAATATGAGACGTTAACTTTCTGACAATGAGGGAGGTTACAAGAAGGCCTCCCCCAAGGGCAAGCCACTCTCCCGGTGCTAAATCAGTTTCTCCTTGTCTCCATGCGGAAAAGGGGGCGGTGGCGGCAATGGTTAAAAGGCTACACGCCATGGCTTGCTTGAATTGAAGACGTGTAATGCCCGTAAGCCAAGGGATAATAACAACACCTCCACCAAGGCCTGTCATGGTGCTTAAAAAGCCTGTAATCATGCCGCCTATGGTAGCGGTTTTAAGTTGATAGGCAAGAGGGCGGTCCTCCCCGGGGTCTTCTGGTCTTCGAAGAACCCATAAACTATAGAGGCTAAACAAACAGGTTATGTTCAAAAGAGCAATAATAACCCAAGAGGGAGAGATGGCTTTTAAAGGGGCGGAGAGGTAGGCAATTGCTCCTGCAAAAACAATAAGAACGGCTGAAATGGGGTAGAGGGTGTTTTTTCGGCGTATAAACCAGCTTAAGGCGGCGCCGACGGATAAGGCAAGAAGGCCGTAAGCGGAGGCTTCTTTAACACCATAGCCGCCTAATATCATAAGGAGGGGAATAGCAACAATACCCCCACCCGTGCCGGCAAGGCCAAGAATTGTGCCGGAGGCACTGCCTACAACGGCCCACAAAAGAATGGGATCTTTAATCACGTGTGTTTTTCCTCTTAACCCCAATTAAAAAAACGAGTAAGACTTATGAGTAAATAGCATGGAGAGATAATGATGTCATTAGATCAAGCAACCATTAAACGCATTGCAACGCTGGCGCGCCTTAAGCTGAGTGATGATCGTATTGAACCTATGCAACAGGATTTGAATCGTATCCTACACTTTATTGATCAGTTGGATGAGGTGGATACGTCTCAGGTAGAGCCTATGGCAGGAGGCAACACCTCCCTTATGCCCATTCGGAAGGATGTAATTAATGATGGAAATTATGTGGAGAAAATCCTTGCAAATGCGCCTGAGGTTGCCTGTAACATGTTCGTTGTCCCGAAAGTGGTGGAATAAAGAATGACCCTCAAAAACGATCTTATTCGTCTTACGCTCGCTGAAGCAAAAGAAGGCCTACAGCAAAAGAAATTTTCATCCCTTGAGTTAACTCAAGCCTACCTTGATGCTATGGCGCATCATCGAGGGATGAACGCCTATATCTTAGAGCTTCCAGATGTGGCTCTTGAGATGGCTAAAGAAAGTGATAAGCGCTTGGCAAAAGGAGAAGGGAATGCTCTGGAAGGGCTTCCTCTTGCCATTAAAGATATCTTTTGTACGGAAGGGATTCAAACAACAGCGGCGTCTCATATTTTAGAAGGATTTAAGCCCGCCTATGAGTCTACAGTGACTCAAAAACTAAAAGACGCAGGGGCTGTTTTCCTTGGCAAAGCCAATATGGATGACTGTGCCATGGGGTCAGCTAATATCACCAGCTATTATGGGAACGTTATTAGCCCTTGGAAGAGGAGTGATGGAAAAGATTTAACTCCTGGAGGGTCTTCAGGGGGATCAGCGGCTGCTGTGGCAGCTGGTCTTGCCATAGCTGCCACCGGAACAGATACGGGAGGATCCATTCGTCAACCTGCGGCCTTTACAGGGACTGTGGGGATTAAGCCAACCTATGGGCGTTGTTCTCGGTGGGGCATTATTGCGTTTGCGTCTTCTCTGGATCAAGCAGGCCCTATCACACGTGATGTACGGGATGCAGCCCTTCTCTTAGAAGTGATGGCGGGACATGATCCCAAGGATTCCACCTCTTCAATCCGTGAGGTGCCTTCCTTTGAAAAGGCCCTAAGTCAAGGTGTTAAAGGCCTTCGGGTGGGAATTCCGAAAGAATATCGCCTTGAGGGAATGGGGGCTGATATTGTCAATATTTGGGAAAAAGGGGCGGCTTGGCTTAAGGAAGCTGGGGCTGAAATTGTTGATATAAGTTTGCCGCACACAAAATATAGTCTTCCCGCTTACTATGTCCTCGCTCCGGCGGAAGCCTCCTCAAATCTTGCGCGGTATGATGGGGTGCGCTATGGCCTTCGAGTCCCAGGACGCACTTTGGATGAGCTATATGAAAATACGCGCAGTGAAGGATTTGGCGAAGAGGTTCAACGGCGTGTTCTTATTGGCACCTATGTACTGTCTGCAGGTTATTATGATGCGTATTACTTGAAGGCTCAAAAGGTACGCGCGCTGATCGCCCAAGATTTTCAGCTTGCTTTTCAAAAGGTTGATGTAATTTTAACGCCAACAACCCCAACGGCTGCTTTTGCCCTTGATGAAACACCCAGCGATCCTGTTGTGATGTATCTGAATGATGTGTTGACGGTGCCTGTAAATCTTGCAGGCCTTCCGGGGATGTCTATTCCCGCAGGCTTTTCAAAAGAAGGATTACCCTTGGGGCTTCAGCTGATAGGCCCGGCTTTTGAGGAGGATGTTCTTTTTCGGGCAGGCCGTGTGCTGGAAGAAGCGGCTGGGTTTACGCCCTTTTTAGAAAGGTCAAATTGTCATGGATAACAAATACTTTTATGAAGGCGCCTCAGGTCCGTGGGAATTGGTGATTGGCCTTGAAGTTCACGCCCAGATTACGGCACAGTCAAAGCTTTTTTCAGGCGCAGCTGCTGCTTTCGGGGCGGAGCCGAACACGCAAGTCTCTTTTGTGGATGCAGGCATGCCGGGTATGCTTCCTGTGATTAATGAAGTGTGTGTGAGACAAGCTGTAAAAACAGGCTTTGGTCTTAATGCAGAAATTAATTTTGTCTCTGTCTTTGATCGAAAAAATTACTTTTATGCTGATCTTCCGAGCGGATACCAGATTTCCCAATTCACGCGTCCCATTGTGGGAAAAGGGCATTTGGATATCGAGCTTGAGGATGGCACAACCCGGCGGATTGGGATTACGCGCTTGCATCTTGAGCAAGATGCGGGAAAAAGCATTCATGATCAGCATCCTGAAAAATCCTATATAGATCTTAATCGCGCGGGTGTGGCTTTGATGGAAATTGTCTCCGAGCCTGATATCAGAAGCGCAGAAGAAGCCGCTGCTTATGTCCGAAAACTCCGTGCTATTGTAAGGTGTTTAGGGACGTGTGATGGAAATATGGATCAAGGAAGCATGCGCGTCGATGTAAACGTTTCTGTGCGAAAGGCGGGGGCTGATTTTGGCACGCGGGCTGAAATTAAAAATGTGAATTCCATCAAATTCTTGGCGCAAGCCATTCATTATGAAGCGGAGCGCCAAGTGGCCCTTCTTGAAGACGGACAAGAAATTGTGCAGGAAACTCGCCTTTTTGACTCATCTCGTGGAACCACGCGGCCCATGCGGAGTAAAGAGCAAGCCCATGATTATCGATATTTCCCTGATCCTGACTTGCCGCCTCTTGTGTTAGAGGCAGCGTGGGTCGAAGAAATTCGCAAGACCTTGCCAGAACTCCCTGACGCAAAAAAAGCTCGTTTCATAAAAGATTATGAACTTTCTGCCTATGACGCCTCCGTCCTTGTTTCAGAAATGGAAACGGCGTCTTATTTTGAAGAGGCCCTTAAGTGTCTTGATCCACTGACTTCTAAAACGGCAAAGCTTCTAGCGAATTGGCTGATTGGAGAAGTGTTTGGAGCCTTAAATCGAGAGAATAAACTCCTTGATGCATGCCCCGTATCTCCTGAGCACCTCGCAGGCCTTATAACAGAAATTCATAAAGGCGTTATCTCTGGGAAAATTGCTAAGGAAGTTTTTGCCTTGATGTGGGAGACAGGGAAGGAAGCTACAGTTTTGATAAAAGAACACGGCCTTCAGCAGGTCTCCGATGATGGGGCCATTATCGCTATTATTGATAAGGTCCTGGCAGAGAATGGAGCCATGGTAGAAGAATACAGGAGTGGAAAAGAAAAGCTCTTTGGTTTCTTTGTAGGACAAGTCATGAAGGCCATGGCGGGTAAAGCGAATCCAGAGCTTGTGAACACATTGTTGAAGCAGAAGTTGGATAGCTAATGAAGAATAACACGCGTTAAGAAGGACTTGACGCGGGCGTTCTAAAAAGGAATAAATTAATTAAACAAGCAGAAAAAGAGGCGTTTTAACGCGTATGCGACGAAAAAAGCGCAATTTATTAACATTAAGTGCCATTAGCCTTGCGGTGGGTCTTTTTGCGATCTTAGGCATTGTGCAGACCCAAAAGGCTGCGCACACGGCGGCTCTCTCTCATGATCTCCCCAGTCCTCAAAATCAACTCCCTACCATTGGGGGAGCTTTTGAGCTCGTTGATGGGAATGGACAAACGTGGAAAGATACGGATTTTAAAGGCAACCCCATGCTTGTTTATTTTGGGTATAGTTATTGCCCAGATATTTGCCCAACAGCCCTGTATAATATGACCCAAACACTAGAAAAGTTGGGAAACGATCATACCATCCAGCCCATTTTTATTACAATTGATCACAATCGTGATACGACGTCCCAGCTCCACACCTATGCACAGAATTTTCACAAAAACTTTGTGATGCTGACAGGCTCAAAAGACAAAGTCGATCAGGCCATGAAGGCGTATCGTGTCCATGGCGCGCGGGCATCTGAGGCGCGCGGAGACCAAGATTATCTAATGGATCACTCCTCCATCATTTATCTTATGGATAAGGAGGGGAAGTATGTGGCCCACTTTGACCATCAAACACCCCCGGAGGACATGGTGAAGAGGATAAGCCTCTATCTGACAAAAGGGGAGTAAAAAATAGGTTTTTACTTTTTTAATAAGATATGGTAACTTCCTTTTAGTTTAATCGAAGAAGGAGAGGATTATGATGAGTATAAAGAAAGTAAGTTTATTGATGCTTCTGGCAAGTGCGGTTTGTGGAAGTTCTGTTTTTGCGATGGAGACCGATAACTTTCAAAAGAAATCACCATCGATTCAAATAGATACATCTTTAAATACGGATGATGATCCAAAGAAATCACAACAAATTCAAACAAATACATCTTCGAGTACGAATGATGACTTGAAAAAAGAATTAGAGCGGATGACATTAGTGGCAAAAATTGCAGAATTGAAGAAAAAAGCAGAGCAAGATGATCTTGAAGCTCTCAAAGTAAATGCAGAAAAGGATCGTCTTACTCAAGCGAAAAAAGAAGAGAAAAAAGTTACAACCTCAGCGCCAAAAACCACAACTCCCCTCGCAAGCTTAGCGCAAAAAAAACAAACAGGGTTAGCAGCTTTAGCAAATACGCCAAGACCTCTTAGTAGAACAAGTACGGTGGATGTGGTACAGCACAATATAAAAGTTGAAGCAGCGAGAGGGGCCCAACGTCTTGGAAACTTTCTCAAGGGTAAGGGATGGACGCGAAAGTGATAACTCGTGGCATACACAACATGCATTGTATCGTCGTTACGAGAGATTGAAAATCCCGAAGCAATCCAGTGAAACAACGCAGGTCCTTTGGTAGGTAACCTGAGTTTTGGATAAGAAATTAAAATATTCCCACTTTGTCATCCTTGGGCAAGAAGCTCTTACCCCGGATGAAATACGGGGTTTTAGAGCTTCTTGCACCGAGGATCTTGTAAAAACAATGAGGTGTTTATGATTAGATCCTCGATCCAAGAAACGCTAAATGTTTTCCTTGCGGAAAACAAAGCGTATCTAGGTCAAGGATGACAAGGAAGAAATTTGTTCCTTATCCAAAACTCAGGTTAAAGAATAAACTTCGACAAATCTGAATTCTTGGCCAAATCACCTACGGTTTTGCGCACGTGGTCAACGGTAATGACAACGGATTCGCCACTTTTGTCGGAGGCTTCAAAGCTGATGTCTTCCAAGAGTTTCTCAATGACCGTATGAAGGCGCCGAGCGCCAATGTTTTCCACATTTTGATTGACCTCAGCAGCAAGGATGGCAATTTCGCGAATGGCTTCCTCTTCAAAGCTTAAAGTAAACTCCTCTGTTTTTAAAAGAGCTTGGTATTGCTTGATAAGATTGGCTTCCGGCTCCGTCAAAATCCGAACAAAATCTTCCACGCTCAGGGCTTTCAGCTCCACCCGATTCGGAAGCCGCCCTTGAAGCTCTGGCAGTAAATCAGCAGGTTTTGCCATATGGAAAGCGCCTGAGGCAATAAAGAGAATATGATCTGTCTTCACCGTCCCATATTTTGTGGACACAACTGTTCCCTCAAGGAGAGGCAACAAATCGCGCTGGACGCCTTCTCGACTGACATCAGCCCCTGAACGCTCGGAGCGAGCACAGATCTTGTCAATTTCATCAATAAAAACAATACCGTTTTCTTCAACGGTGCGCAGCGCTTCGCTCACGACCTTCTCTTGGTCTAAAAGCTTATCACTTTCCTCTGCAATCAAGGCCTCTAGAGCTTCAGAGACAGACAGTTTTCGCTCGATGGTGCGGGGAGCTCCCATGCGTCCAAACATGTCCCCTAAATTGATCATTCCCATCTGTGCTCCCGGCATCCCGGGAATATCTATGGTGGGCATTTGAGGATTGTTGCTATCCTGAAATTCGATTTCAACTTCTTTCTCATCAAGAGCATGCTCTCTTAGGTTTTTCCGGAATTTTTTACGCGTTTCTTCGCTTGCATTTTGTCCCACGAGCGCATCCAAGATGCGCTCTTCTGCGAGAACTTCAGCTTTTGCCTGGACTTCTCGCCTCAGGCGCGTCCGGGTCATGTTAAGGGACAGATCCACAAGGTCGCGAATCATTTGTTCCACATCACGTCCCACATACCCCACTTCTGTAAACTTAGTGGCCTCCACTTTAATAAAAGGGGCTTCTGCAAGGCGGGCAAGACGACGCGCAATTTCTGTTTTTCCCACACCTGTTGGACCGATCATGAGGATATTTTTAGGTAACACTTCATCGCGCAAATGGTCGTCTAACTGAAGGCGCCGCCACCGATTGCGGAGAGCAATGGCAACCGCTCGCTTCGCCTCTTCTTGACCCACAATATAGCGATCAAGTTCAGAGACAATTTCCCGAGGGGTAAAATGAGACAACCGCATGTTTTATCCTTTAATACTTTCAATAGTAAAATTTTTGTTCGTGTAAACACAAATGCCCGCTGCAATGGTCATGGCCTTTTCTGCAATTTCCTGAGCCGAGAGGGTATCCATATCAATTAAAGCCCGAGCTGCTGAGAGGGCATAGGGGCCCCCTGACCCGATTCCAATAAGCCCATCTTCCGGCTCTAGGACATCGCCTGACCCAGTGAGAATAAGGGAATTTTTTGCATCCGCCACAGCCATCATGGCTTCAAGGCGACGAAGATAGCGATCTGTACGCCAATCCTTAGCCATCTCCACACAAGCGCGCACAAGTTGGTGTGGATTTTGTTCAAGCTTTGCCTCAAGACGTTCGAATAACGCAAAAGCATCAGCCGTTGATCCTGCAAAGCCAGCAATGACACTGCCTTTTCCTAAACGGCGCACTTTTTGAGCATTAGCTTTGAGGATCAAGTTTCCCATAGAGACTTGTCCATCTCCCGCGATGACAACCTCATTTCCCTTACGAATAGAGACAATGGTTGTGCCATGCCATGCGCTCTTTTCACTTTCCATTCTTGGTCCTTTTCAAAAAATATGTTAACCTTTGAAAGATAAGATCTCCGAAGACATTTGTCATCCCTCTCCTGAGACTATTGACGTCTAAGAGTGAGTTATAAGAGAAGAGGTCCTTTAATGGAATATGATAAAAATAATATATTTGCCCGCATCCTTCGCAAAGAAGTTCCGGCGCAGGTCGTTTATGAGGATGACTATGCCTTGGCTTTCCATGATGTTAATCCGAAAGCGCCCATTCATATTTTAGTTATTCCTAAGGGAGAGTTTATTTCTTTTTGTGATTTTGTGGAAAAAGCCTCACCTGCCCTTATGGTTGGATTTGAAAAAGCCATTCATCACGTTATTCACATGTTTAACTTGCAGGAGATGGGCTTTCGCCTTCTCACCAACCAGGGAGTACACGGAGGGCAGGAAGTGCCTCACTACCATATGCATATCTTTGGGGGGAGGCCTTTAGGGCGAATGCTGTCACAAGAATGACTAAAAAAGAAAAAAATGAACAAAAGCTAGTTTCTGGATGGCGTGAGTGGGCTCAATTGCCAGAATTTGGGGTTGAGATGATCAAGGTTAAGATTGATACGGGAGCAAGAACGTCAGCCATTCATGCCTTTGATATCTTCCCTTTTACGTATATGGGGAACAATTGGGTACAATTTGATATTCACCCCATTCAAGATAACGACCTTATTATTCATACTTGTGCTTGTCCCATTGTAGATTACAGGTGGATTACAAGCTCAACAGGGCATCGGCAAAGGCGCTTTATTATTCAAACGAACTTAAAAATAGGAGAATTTTCTTCTCGCATTGAGATATCTTTGGCTAATCGTGACGAAATGGGATTTCGGATGTTAATTGGGCGCAATGCCTTGAAAGGAAATGTTCTTGTAGACCCTAAGCATTCTTTTCTGTTAAGCCATAAGTCATCATTAAAAAAAAAGTAAAATTATTTAGGCAAGACAATACAATGAAAATCCTTATGATGGCCCGAAATCCTACCCTTTATTCGCATCTTCGTTTAGCCGAGACGGCGCGTGCTCGTGGTCACGATATTGATGTTGTTGATACCCTTCAGGTGTATATGAATATTGAGACCCATCGCTCTCAAATTAAATACAAGGGGCAGCCTCTTGAAAAATATGATGTAGTGCTTCCACGCATAGGCGCATCGATTACAATGTATGGGCTTGCCGTTTTGCGGCAGCTTGAAATGATGGGGGTCTGGTCTCTTAATGACTCAGTTGCTATTGGGCGCTCGCGCGATAAACTGCGCACAATGCAGCTTTTAGCACAAAACGGGATCGACCTGCCCGTGACAGCTTTCGCCCATTCTACAAAGTACACAGACGACATGATTAATATGGTGGGAGGAGCTCCAGCTATTATTAAACTCTTAGAGGGAACTCAAGGTCTAGGGGTTGTCCTTGGCGAGACCTTTGCGTCTGCACGAAGTGTGATCGAAGCATTTCGAGAGCTTAACGCGAATATCCTTGTTCAAGAATATATAAAAGAAGCCAAAGCGACGGATGTGCGATGCCTTGTGGTGGGGGGGCAAGTTGTGGCCTCCATGAAGCGCACAGGTCCTGTTGGAGACTTCCGTTCCAATCTTCATCGAGGAGGGACAGCGGTGCATGAAGAAATTACAGAGCAAGAATATTCTATTGCTGTGCGGAGTGCTATGATTATGGGGCTTAATGTTTGTGGGGTGGATTTGCTTCGTACAAATCGGGGGCCTGTTGTCATGGAAGTCAACTCCTCCCCCGGCCTTGAAGGAATTGAAAAAGCAACCGGCGTTGATATTGCGGTTAAGATTATTCAATATATGGAAAAACATTCGATGACTCATAAAAGAAAAGGAAAGAAGAAGGGTGGTGTTGAGGCTTAACGCACATTTTTGTGTCATCAACTCTATTTTTGACAAGGGAGGAGAAGCATACTTGAGAATATACTTCTCCTGGATGAAGGGACGTGTTTTCCATTCCCACATATGTCATCCCCTGCTGTGGCGGGGGTCCAGTTAATAGTTTGAAAAAAATGACTTTTGCGAAATTAAGCCTTTGTTACCTTCTTGACTCAGTTCTTTTAAGTCTCATGAGAACAAAGGTTTTTCTGGATCCCCGCTTTCGCGCACGAGTGTCCGGGGAAAATAAAAAGCTAAAAAAAGAGTATGGGGCTTTTCTGGGTTGCTTCGAAGCAAACGCTTCTCGCAATGACGAATATGTGGCATAGCCTTGCTCTCCCGTCGTCATTGCGAGGAGGGGCGGGAGCCCGACGAAGCAACCCAGACTTTTTCCCGTTTTAAGTCCCTGAACAACTTGTATCCCCTTAATAGCGTAGACCCTCTTTCTTTCTCAACACAGTCTCACTTTTTTCCGGACACTCGTGCGCCATAGCAGGGGACGACAATGGAAGAATTGCAACAAAAATACTTTCACTTTGAATAGATACTGCGTTTTAACGCATTCCCATTTTTTCTCCCTCACCTCTCATTCACACACACATACTCTCTCTCTCTCTCTCTCTCTCTCTCTCTCTCTCTCTCTCTCTCTCTCTCTCATCCTCCTGAACTTGCCTCCCCACTCTCATAGAAAATACGATATTTTTTAGAGAGAGATAAAATATCGTAAACATAAATGGAAGCTAGCAGGAGATAGTGTCAACTAACTTGAAGGTGCCTGGTGTGTTTTTCTTAAATGTCCTTAGGCCAAGGATGACAAATATTTGGCAGTTAAAACAAAGTGGGTAAGTTTATTGAAAAAATAAATTGCTTTTATTTTATTTGTGTGCTACGTTAATAGTAAGGACGGAGAGATTATTTTGATGCTCAACGCATCAGTTTGTTTCTCCGTCCTTTTTTATGTCTCCCAACCACCCCTCCACAAGACGAATTTGACTGGCATCCATAAGAGACGGCGCATGCCCACACTCTGAGAGAGTCGTGACTTTTGCCTGAGGTTGCAAGTAAAGCATTTTCGTGATGATATCGGGGGGAAGAAAATCTGAATGTTCTCCGTGAAGGACTAAAATAGGGCATTGAATAGACTGCCAATAGGTTTCAAGGTGAAGGGTTGGAGTGGGATGATTAATAAAATTTTCACCAATGGCAGGATCATAGGCAAGACGTAGGGAGTCTCCCTTGCTTGCGAGAGTGCCATACTTTGTAATGTGATCCCACTTTTCAGACTCTAATACGCCAATAGGGGAGAGGACTGTTTGGAAATAGCTTCTTGCCTCTTCAAAACTAGAAAAACCATGGTCATTACGGGCGTAAGTGCCAATGCGGTGGAGAGCCTGGCTTGGGACAATCATTCCGACGTCGTTGAGGATGAGGCTTTTGATCGGACTAAGCGGTTGTGCTGCGAGCATCATTCCAATAATGCCCCCAAGAGAGGTGCCAAGCCAATGAACCTTTTCAACGCCAGTGCGGGCAAGAAGAGCTACCATGTCGCTCATATACTGAGGAAAGTTATAAACGAGTGCATTGCCGACATAATCGCTCTTTCCACGTCCGACAAGATCAGGGCAAATGATACGATAAGTTTTTTGAAGCTCTCGGGCGAGATAATCAAAGTCTCGGGAATTACGGGCGAGAGCATGGGTGCATATTAAAACGTTGGGGTTATCTTTATCTCCCCATTCCACATAGGCGAGTTTGTGAAAGCCTTGAGGGCTAAGACCCCAGTAAAAATGCTGAGATGGGTTTTCTGCCAAGGTAGTTGTGGCGCACAAAGCTTCCCCCTTTACTTTTTTCTTCTTTGTAGGGATCATACTAGCATAACTTTAAAAATAAAAAATGGAGGTTTTATGTCATCCTCTCCTTCTGGGCAAGTTGTGGGAACAAACTTAACGCCCCTAGCTCTTGTGAAGCATCTTGAAAATAAGATCTTAATTGATGGGAAGCTTGTCGTTCCTAAGAGCAAAAAAACATTTTCTGTTCATAACCCTGCAACCATGGAGATTATTGGCCAAGCAGCAGAAGCCCATGAAGCTGATGTTAATGAAGCCGTAGAAGCGGCACATAAAGCTCAAAAAAAGTGGCGTCATATGGATGCAGCAAAACGCGGGCATCTTGTGTCCCAATGCGCGGATCTTTTAGAAGCGCATGCAGATGAGTTAGCGCGCCTCATGACCCTTGAAACGGGAAAAGCGTTGCGGACGGAAAGCCAGGTTGAAGCAAAAATTTTTGCGAATACCTTTCGTTTTTACGGGGGATTGGGTCTTGAAATAAAAGGAGAAACGATCCCTTTTAGTGATTCAATGTTAGCCCTGACGATTCGCGAACCTTTAGGAGTGATTGGCGCGATTATTGCCTGGAACGTTCCCCTGTTGCTTATGTCTTTAAAGGTGGCGCCTGCTCTTGTTGCGGGGAATGCGGTTGTCATTAAATCGGCAGAAGAAGCTCCTTTTGCTGTGTTAAGAGCCGCCGAGATTATGAATACGATTCTTCCACCCGGCGTGCTGAATATGATTTCAGGAGATGGTCCGACGACAGGAGCGCTCCTTGTTAGCCATCCCCAAGTGGCAAAGCTAACCTTTACCGGGTCTGTTGAAACGGGCAAGGAAATTTATAAAAATTCTGGCGAAAAGCTCGTTCCTGTAACGCTGGAGCTTGGGGGGAAGAGCCCCATGATTGTGTGTGAAGATGTTGATCTGGAACAAGCCGTTTCAGGGGCTTTAGCAAGCATGCGGTTTACGCGTCAAGGACAAAGCTGCACAGCTGCAAGTCGTATTTTTGTTCATGAAAAGATATTTGATCCCTTTTTGGCGCAGCTTAAAGAAAAGTTGAATGCTCTTAAAATGGGAGATCCAATGGACCCTGAAACAGATATAGGAGCCATTATTTCTCCTGGGCAACACGCCAAAGTTTTAAAATATATAGAAATTGGAAAGGCTGAGCCGGGAAGCACAGCGCATGAATGTTCGGAACTTCCGAAAGATGCGAAGCTTTCTAAAGGACTTTTCGTGCGCCCTGTTCTTTTTACAGGGCTTCCCAACTCCCACCAGGTATGTCAGGAAGAAATTTTTGGGCCTGTAACGGCGCTTATCCCCTGGACAGATTTTGATGACGTGCTGGATCAAGCCAATGACTCCGATTATGGCCTTGCAGCCACCTTGTGGACAAATAACCTCCGGCTGGCTTTAAAAGGCGTTCATCAACTGGAAGCAGGATTTGTTCAAGTTAATCAAAATGTGGTTGTTCAACCCGGCCTTTCCTATGGAGGTGTTAAGTCCTCAGGGGTTGGGAAAGAAGCGTCTCTTGAGGCGATGCTCGATCACTTTACCCATAAGAAAACGATTATTTTTAATATGAGGTGAGGTCTTTTGATTCCGTTTTCCATGGCACATTTCGAGCCATATGTGGACATTAACGAAATCGCAATCACTCCCTATACACTATCAATTACGCTAAGGTCTAAATTAGGAGAGAAAGATGTGTAAAGATTATCTAGGAAGAGTTAACTGTCTCGCGCTGTTGTTAATGGGTGTTGCTATGCTCGTTGGGTCGTTGACCTCTCTCGGTGCTATAGCAAAATCACTTTAAGAACGGACTAGAATAGTGTAAGCTGTAAGCCTAAAAACAATAAAAGAGAGAGGCAACAAATGGCTTACAGTACAGACTTCCGGAAGTGTGTTATAGAAAACATAGAAGCAGGAAAGACGTGGGATGAAGTTGTCTCCGTATTCTCAATCAGTCGGGATACTCTAAGCCGCTGGGTAAACTTACACAAAAAGAAAGGATCCTTAGAAGATAGTCCAAGAGCAGCCTATAAAGTGCGAAAGATTGATTCACAAGCCCTTGTCTCTGCCTTAGAGAAGACTCCGGACGCAACCCTAAAAGAGCTCGCTCAAGAATTTAATTGTTGGCCGCATGCCATACACAGACGATTAAAAAAACTCGATATAACACGTAAAAAAAACCACCCTATACGCAGAGAGAGATGAAGAAAAGAGACAAGCGTTTTTAACGAAACTAAGGGAGTTAGATTCGGAGAAGATCGTCTATATAGATGAGTCAGGAATTGATTCCTCTTTATATAGAGATTATGCTAGATCCGAGCGAGGAAAGCGAGTAATAACAGATATATTTGGCAAGAAATCTGAGCGTACATCTCTTGTTTCAGGATGGGTTCATCAAGCTAAAGAACTTATCGCTCCGTATGCGTTTAATGGATACACAGATTCAATAAGGTTCAATCAATGATTAGGTCAATGTCTCCTTCCTGCTCTTGGGCCAGGATGGACGCTGATCATGGACAATGCTTCCTTTCATAAGGGAGTGTGGGCGAAGGAGCTCGTAGAGAAAGCAGTGTGTAATCTTCTCTACCTACCACCTTATTCTCCAGACTTTAACCCAATAGAAAATCAATGAGCGGGTTTAAAAACTACTATAAAACTTTTAAACAAAGAGGCTATGAACATGACACGGCTATAGATGCTTCATTTATGGTTCGTTCTTAAAGTGATTCTGCTATAGCTTCCAATCTCCTTCATCCACCACTTCAGATAATGACGTTGATTTTCTGTGCTGTTGGCCTTAAAGGCAAGAATATTTTCACAATACCGATCGATTATTTCAGCAAGGGTATGCTTCTTAGAGGCAGCTGTTTTGAAGTGTCGCCCTTCTCGTATGGCAGCTTCTGTATGTTGAGCCCCTTTCTTTGCGTCTGTTAATCGTTGGAAGCTCTCTGTTTGGGGCGGATAACCTTTCAGTCGAATTTTTGCGATGAACAACTTTTCCTTCGTCTGTGGTCCTTTTTTCTATCGTTGCCATCGTATTTTTTTTCATATTAAGTGCAAAACTGCATAGCAGTGCATCAAAACACAGGAGAACGTGCAACAGTTAATTTCTTTAGGATGATAATTAGGTATGGATGTGGAGGAGGGGGGGCAAAGTGTCCCTTCAGTGTCCCATAAAGGTTATGTGAAACTCTCAGGAGATCAAAAAAGTGAGTGTTTTATTGGTTGCGGGGGTAGGATTTGAACCTACGACCTTCAGGTTATGAGCCTGACGAGCTACCGGGCTGCTCCACCCCGCGATAATTCAGAAAAAAGGGGAAGCCCTTTGAGAATATGCGCACCCTATCAATTTTTCTTTGTTTTGTCGAGACCTTTTTTTAAGAAAAGAATATTTTAAAAGATAGAATTATCATAAAAAATAAGGTATTCTTTTAAAGAAAAATTAGACCAAAAGAGGAGAGACAATGGCATCTTTTCGTCCTACTTTGCCGGCGGCAGTCTTGGGGTTATGTTTTGCTTTAGGGCCGACTCTGGCTGGGTTTTTTATTTATAAGGGTATTGTGACGGCCAAAATGGCAGACAGGTATGTCACGGCTAAGGGCCTTGTGGAGCGGCTGGAAAAATCAGACCGGGGAAATTGGCAGATTACCTTTAAAGTTTCAGGAAATGAGCTTCCCCTTCTTTATCAAAAACTCTCTCACGATTCTGATCTTGTTCAAGCTTTCCTTAAGAAAGAAGGGTTTGATGAAAAAGAAATATCCGCAAGTTCGCCGGGCGTTGTCGATCTTCACGCACGTGAGTATGGATCAGGTTCTCTTGCCCCAGAACGTTATTCTATCGAATATTCTATTTATGTGATGTCTCCTAAGGTTGATATGTTGGCGACTCTTTCGGGGAAAACAGCGGATCTTATTAATCAGGGGGTCACTGTAACACGGAGTGATGTGCGCTATTATTTGGATAGATTTAACGAGTTGCGCCCCTTCCTTATTGCAGAAGCAACAAAGAATGCTCAGCAAGTAGCAACAAGCTTTGCACAAACAACAGGCAGTCAAATTGGGGGCATTCGGAAAGCTAACCAGGGGACGATTCAACTGCTTAGCCCTAATGCGTCTCCTAATGACGAGTATGATACGGGGCTCAATTCCTTAATGAAAAAAATTCGGGTGGTCTCAACGCTTGAGTTTTATTTAAAATAACCTGAGTTTGGATAAAGGATAACTCTTTCATATAAAACAAGTAGTTAGCGTCATTGCGAGGAGTGAAACGACGAAGCAACCCAGTGCAGACAACGCATGTCCTTCGGACATGCAGTCTTTTTTATCAACATAAAATCTAGCACTTCTCTAGCAAATTAAAAAGATGCATTCCTACGGAATAAGCTCTTTTTTCTGGGTTGCTTCGTCGTTTCACTCCTCGCAATGACATAATATATTATTAAAATAAGGCCTTTCATATTCCTCTCGGATTCTCTCTGGACAAACAAAGTTTGATAACCCATTAATAGATACTTCATAAACTTTTGTGAGTAATGGAGTATCGAATGGTTGAGTCAAACCCCCGTAAACCCCATGTATTGGAGCATACGGCTCCAACTCATTCAGAAGCAAGGGCGTGGTTCGTTTGGAGTTTTGCCGCTCTTTTTTATCTTTATCAATTTGTCCTTCGTAATTTTCCAGGAGTAATGACAGAAGATATCATGCGGGACTTTTCCGTGGATGCCTGTGCTTTAGGCGTGTTAACGGCTTTTTATTTGGTGTCTTATTCCTCTCTTCAGATTCCCGTTGGGTTGAGTATGGACAAATTTGGACCGACGCGTCTTTTAAGGGGAGCCGTTCTTCTGTGTGCTTTAGGAACAGCCATTTTTGCGATGGCAGACTCATTTTACTTTGCTTGTTTTGGTCGGTTGCTTATTGGAATGGGGGCAACATGTGCCTTTTTAGGGTCCTTAAAGCTGGGCACTCTTTGGTTTCATCCTGAAAAACTAGCGCTTGTTGTTGGATTTACGATGCTTGCAAGTACCATTGGCGCCACATTTGGTCAAGCTCCTTTGGCGCTTCTTATAGACATGATAGGATGGAGGGCAGCCCTGCTTTATGTCGTTGTGCCCATAGGCCTTGTCTTAGTAACAGGTATTTGGATTTTTGTAAGGGATACGCCTCCTGAAGGGCCGCTGAAGCCGATCTTAGAGACGGATACAACTTTAAAAACCCTTTTTATCCATCTTAAAGACATTGTGATTGACTATCGCATATGGGCGCTCGGGTTTTATGGCGCTTTGATGTATGTTCCTATGCTTGCTTTTGTTGACCTATGGGGCATCCCCTTTCTCACAAAACTTTATGGGATTGAGCGGGCAACGGCAGGGTCTATTACAACCATGTTTTATATTGGCGTTGGGGTTGGATCCCCAGTGGTAGCTATTTTTTCTGATTATTTTAAGGTTCGTAAAATTCCTATGGCGATAGGGGCTGTTTTATCTATTCTTTTTAATGGGATCATTATTTATATGCCGGATATCCCTATTTCGGCTATGTATGGGCTTCTTTTTGCGGCTGGTGTTTCTTTCTCAGCGCAGCCCCTCATCTTTGCTTCTGTCTGTCAACTGACGCCGCTCACAAGCAATGGAACAGTCATTAGCTTTACCAATATGCTTGTGATGATGCTGGGCCTTGTCATGCAGCCCCTTGTAGGATGGTTTTTGGGTGTTGTATGGAGCGGGACGATGATGAATGGAGTTCCTTACTATAGCGTTAGTGACTATCGCTTTGCGTTACTTAGTATTCCCTTAAGTTTAGTCTTATCCCTTCTTTTAATGCCGCTCATTCCTGAGACATTCCCACGGCAGGAGAAGAATGGGGGGGCGTAAGGGCAAGATAGCAGATTTTATACTGCTATCCTGCTTTGCCGCTTACTGTGGCTGGATTTGCCAAGACCCATCGGGTTGACGGCAAGCTGTGCCATATCCTTCTTGGCGCTTACTACCAACAATAATGGTTTGTGTGTATTCGCGGCAATATTGGCCTCCTTGCGATTGGAACGTCCGTGTGGGAACAACTGTTCCACTATTTCCTGTATCAGGGTTTCTCCATTGAGCGCTTTGTCCTGTTTTTGTACTCTCAAGAGCGCTTTGAGCGGTTCTTTCTGCTCGCTCTCTATCGGCCTTGTCGAGCTGACCACCGATATAGCTTCCGAGGAGAGCGCCACCAACGGCGCCAACGGCTGTTGCAACGACATTACCTGTGCCTTTCCCAATGGTTGAACCGGCCCATGCTCCTAAAGCGCCGCCTCCGAGGGTTCCTATAGCTTGTTTTGGATTTTCACATCCTGTTGCTAAGAGGGCTACAAGAAGAGACGAGGCAATAACTTTTGTTTTCATATTCATTTCCTTTATTAAACTAACCCCACATAAGAACTCCTTATGATTAACGCATTTTAAACCTAATATGTGCCTTGATCAATGGGGAGAATGATGTACTTTGTTTCTTAAAAAAGGACCATTTTATGACACAGATTAGCCTTACGGATGCGCGGAGTCTTCGGCTGGCAACCTATGCGTCTGTTGCGGTTGCGAGTGTTTTAATTGGGTTGAAGCTTTTTGCTTGGTGGGAAACCCGGTCTGTGAGCCTTCAAGCCTCCCTTATTGACTCGCTTTTAGATGCTTTTGCATCCCTTATTAATATGGTGGCGGTGTATCACGCTCTCAAACCTGCTGATGCCGAGCATCGGTTTGGTCATGGAAAAATAGAATCTCTTGCAGGATTGGCTCAAGCCTTGTGTATTGGAGGTTCTTCCCTATGGTTGCTGCATGAGGCGCGTGATCGCTTTATAAACCATGAACCTATCGAATCCACGGGTGTGGGACTTATCGTCATTGGGATTGCGATGGTTCTTACAGTTCTTTTAATCGCTTACCAAAAGCACGTGGTCAAAAAAACAGGTTCCACGGCCATTGCGGCTGATAGAATGCATTATCAATCTGATCTTCTTATTAATTCAGCCGTTATTGTGTCTTTGTTATGTGCTGAGTTCTTTCAGTGGGAACTGATTGATCCTGTTTTTGGGGTGTTGATAGGGCTTTATATTTTGTGGATGGCCTGGTTGATTACGCTTCAGGCCTTTAATGTCTTGATGGATCGGGAAATGGATGATGAGGAACGTAAGAAAATCCTTTCCATTATTAAATCCCACCCAGAAGTGATTGATGTGCGGGATTTGCGGACGCGGACGTCTGGGCTCCAGCAATTCTTTCAATTGCACCTTGTGATGAATCCAGACCTTTCCCTTCGCCAAGCAGATCGTGTGGCTGAGGAAGTAGAGAAAGAAGTCATGAAAGCCTACCCCAAAAGCCAAGTGATGATTCGCTTGGTGCCCGTGGTGAAGTGAGATAAGCGGCTCTTTTTTAGGATTTGTTTGTGTCTAAAAGCATAACACCCCAACCTGAGGTGGGGTGTTATGATGCCTGATTTTTCTAAATAAATATGGCTTTATGCTCGTAGGGCGCTACATCCCTCTGCCATGGAGAAAGGCTCCTACTGGAGCAGGCACTGTCGTAAATGGAACATTACTCTGAGGAGTTAAGCCCACAGTATGACCAGGAGTTTGTAGTGTGCCAGCTATTGGTACACCGCCGCCACCTATTGGTGGCATTGGCACCGATAGCTGAGCAAATGCTCCTTCAGCGCTGAGGATAATGCCTAGTGCTGTCATGGATAATATAAAATATTTCATAACACGTCACCTTTTTGTAAAATAATAAACTTAATTTCTTTTATTATTCTATTGTTGATATAATTGTATAAAAAATACTCAAAAATGTGTTAATTTTTTATTTGTTGTTATATCTTTTTATCCTGAGATTTTCTCTTAACACTTGGTAGGTTTTTTGATATATCATGGGTCTTATTACCCCTGCGATACAGGCTTTGTTGAAGCAAGAGGCGAAGCCGCTTGAAAGCCGTCAGAGTTTTGAAACTTATTCATTAAAAACAAGGTTTATCCATGCACGATATTATAGCCATTGCTCATACTTCTCCTGCCTGGCCCTTTGAGGAGGCCCGCAAAATTATTCAGCGTCTTGAGGGCAAGTCACCCCCCAAAGGATTTGTTTTGTTTGAAACGGGGTATGGGCCGTCCGGATTGCCCCACATTGGAACCTTTGGGGAAGTTGTGCGTACCACCATGGTCCGGCAAGCTTTTGCTCTTCTTTCTGATATCCCAACGAAGCTTTACGCGGTTTCTGATGATATGGATGGCCTGCGAAAGGTGCCGGATAACATTCCTAACCCGGAGTTGATTCGCCCCCATCTTGGAAAACCCCTGACGCATATTCCTGATCCTTTTGGAACACACGAGAGTTTTGGCCATCATAATAATGCGCGTCTTAAGGCTTTTTTGGATACTTTCGGGTTTGAGTATGAGTTTATAAGCTCTTCTGAGTGTTATCGTTCAGGACGATTTGACCCGATGTTGCTGACTGTTCTGAAGCATTATGATGAAATTATTAATATTATTCTCCCGACTTTAGGAGAAGAGCGACAGGCCACCTATAGTCCTTTTTTGCCTGTGTGTGTTGAGACAGGGCGTGTTCTTCAAGTTCCTGTGGTCGAGCGTGATGAAAAAGCTGGCACCATTGTTTATAAGAGAGAAGACGGAAAACTCATTGAAACACCTGTTGCGGGGGGACATTGTAAGCTTCAATGGAAGGTGGACTGGGGAATGCGCTGGGCTGCCTTTGACGTCGATTATGAAATGTCAGGGAAAGACCTGATTGATTCCGTAAAACTATCCAGTCGTGTTTGTCGCGTCTTGGGGCATCCTCCTCCTGAAGGGTTTAACTATGAGCTGTTTCTTGACGACAAGGGCACAAAAATCTCGAAATCCAAGGGAAATGGGCTGACCATTGAAGAATGGCTTCGGTACGCCCCTGAAGAAAGTCTTTCTTACTTTATGTACCAATCGCCGCGTAAGGCAAAACGCCTTTACTTTGATGTCATCCCTCGGGCAGTTGATGAGTATTTGAGCTTTCTCGAGAAGTTCCCAGACCAACCTTTGGAGCAACAACTCAATAACCCTGTGTGGCATGTGCATACTGGGCATCCCCCGCGGGAAGAACTTCCCTTAAGCTTTGCAATTTTGCTGAATCTAGCCAGCGTTTGTAATACGGAAGACAAGGCCATTTTGTGGGGATTTATTAGTCGTTATGCCCCTCAAGCGCGTCCTGAAACCATGCCCATGGTGGATCGTCTGGTTGGGTACGCCATTGCTTATTACCGAGATTTCGTGAAGCCAACCAAACACTACCGATTGCCGACGGAAGAAGAGCGTAAGGCTCTTGAAGAGCTTGCCAAGAGTTTAAAAGGGCTCGCTGCAGATCCGGAAACTATTCAAACGGAAATCTATGAAGTGGGAAAGCGACACCATTATACGAACCTTCGCGACTGGTTTAAAACTCTTTACCAAATCCTTCTTGGCCAAGAGGAAGGCCCCCGCATGGGATCCTTTGTGGCCCTTTATGGCGTTGATGAAACCATTCGTTTGATTGAGACGGCTTTAAAGGGGGAAGGTTTTTAATTAGCCCTTTCAAATCCGCTGCCATGGGGGCGTGAAAATTTCTTGACAAACAAATGCGTATTTGCTAGCTAATATTCTAAGAGCATTTTTTTATACACGCTTTCATTCTGAGTTGCTGAGGTGATAAAATACGGGGCTTGCATTTTTAGCTCTTGGATTTAATCGAAGTTTTTTATAAAATTTCAGAGACCATTTTTCTTTTGAACATTTGAATTTTATGAGAATTTTTCTCTCTTCAGTAGCGCTTGCCCCTCTATAAATGCGACTTTTGTGTAGGAATTTTTCTCGTCTTAAGAAAAATGGGTTTCTCCTCTGTAATAAAAATTTTAACATTGTTTAGGAGTATTTAATTATGATTAAGAAAAAATTTCTTTATTCAGCGGCCATTCTTGCTTCAGCTTTACAAGTATGCAGCGTTTCTCCAAGCTTAGCTATGGAATACCCAGCCTATGACAAAAGTGGAAACGCTGTTGGCAAGGTAGGGGTTAAGCGGAGAGGTCAGGATGTTCTTGAATTCACGTTCAAGTCTTCTCAAACGCGCGATTGCGTGAGTTTTGACGCACCTCAGATCTTTCTCAAAACGGAAAGTCACTATTCTACTGGTTCTCAAGATTGGAAGTTAGATGTTAATGGACAAACGCGTACAGCTTCTCTCGATTTGAGCAAGAAGATCCTACTCTATAGGAGTGGCTATTATGCTCCAAGTCAATTTGGTTTAGGTGGTTATGGTTATGAACCCGGGACATCTATAACAATGAAATTCTCTGATGGAAATTTTATTTATTCTGTTGATATCCCTTCTGTTGTCATTACCAGAGAGAATCTGTTCAATAAAGAAAAAAACAAAAATACGAAATTAGGTTCGCTTCTATTGGACACTATATGTCCCGAGAAAATGAGTAAAAAGGCTCTTAAGAAAGCTAAGAAAGCTGAGAGGATAGCTTCTCGTGAAGCTTCAGCGTTTGCCTCTGATGAAGAAAGAGTCACAAGAAACAAACAAGCAACAAATGCCAAGAAAGCACTCAAAAACCATCGCATCAGACAGCAAAAGAAATAGCGTTAATCGCTCATCGTGAATGTGTTGTCATTCCTTGCTGTGGCTGGGATGCAGGAATAAATTAACGTCATCCCGAACCACGTCCTCGACTCCGATCGGGGATTGTTTCGGGATCTCGTTGAGAAGGAGATGCTGAATGATCCTGGGTCATCCCGGACTTGATCCGGGACCAGGACCTAAAGGTTCAGCATGACAACGGTTGTTCTGGATCCCCGCCACAGCAGGGGATGACAATGGTGAGACACGAATTTCCATTTACGATGGGGTATAGTCAAAAAGTTAATGTCATTGCGAGAAGCGTAAGCGACGACTCGCTACGGCGTAGCTGAGAGCAAACCAGGGCCAATCTATGAATTGATAACCTCTGGTTTGCTTCCCGCTTTGCTTCGCTCGCGGTCGCAATGACGAAATTGATGAATCTGTCAGGCTCCTCTTATTTTGAGGGGCCCATCACCATGATCATGCGTTTTCCTTCAAGCTTAGGGTATTGCTCGACTTTCGCAATATCTTGCAGCGTGTCCTTGACGCGGTTGAGAACTTCCGTTCCTAATTCTTGGTGAGACAACTCGCGACCACGGAAGCGCAAGGTTATTTTTAATTTATCCCCGTCTTCAATAAATTTGCGAGCGCTGCGCATTTTTACCTCAAAGTCATGCTTGTCGATGCCTGGGCGCAATTGGAGCTCTTTGACTTCAATAATTTTTTGTTTTTTGCGGATCTCGGCCCGGCGTTTTTGTTCTTCAAACTTATACTTGCCGTAATTTAAGATTTTGCAAACAGGAGGATCTGCATTGGGGGAAATTTCCACGAGATCAAGACCAGCTTTGTAAGCTTGCTCCAATGCTTCCTTTTGAGATAAAACACCAGCCATGTCTCCCTTTTCGTCTATAAGGCGGACTTTGAGAGCGAGGATCTTTTCATTGACGCGAGGACCATCTTGTGAGGACCCTTTGTCTTCTTTGATAACTTTAGATATGTAGCCGTCTCCTTTTATTTATTAACAAATCATGTGTCATTGCGAGAGAGCAAAAGCTCTCACAGCAAACCAGAGTTTGGGTTTGCTTTGTCGCCTGACGGTTGGGAGTGAGGTTTCACTCCTTAACCTTCTTATGCGGCGGTATAGCCTCTAGGCGTAGTTTATCGATTGCTTGGTCAAGTGCAAGGATTTCTTGCGTTTCACCCCCTAATTTTCGGAGAGCGACCGTTCCTTCTTCAGCTTCTCTTTTCCCAACGACCAGAATATAAGGTATTTTTTGAAGACTTAACTCACGAATTTTGTAGTTAATCTTTTCATTTCTAAGGTCTGCTTCCACGCGTAATCCAGCAGCTTTAAGCTTTTTCAGGGCTTGCTGAGCATAAGCATCCCCTTCTTGTGTGACGGTTGCGACAACGGCTTGAATTGGGGTAACCCACAGTGGGAATTTCCCTGCGTAATGTTCAATGAAAATCGCAATAAACCGTTCAAAAGTCCCTAAAATCGCGCGATGAAGCATGACAGGGCGGTGCTTTTTTCCATCTTCTCCAATGTAAGATGCATCGAGCCTTTCAGGCAATATAAAGTCAAGCTGTAAGGTGCCACATTGCCACTCTCGTCCGATTGCGTCTCTTAAAACAAATTCTAGTTTTGGACCATAAAAAGCACCTTCTCCAGGATTTAAGGTATAGCTCAGGCCTGCAGCGCGTGCAGCCACTTCTAACTGAGCTTCTGCCTTATCCCAGAGAGCATCTTCGCCAGCGCGGACAGGCGGGCGTTCAGCAAATTTTACAATTATCTCTTCAAATCCCAGTTCTTGATAAACATTAAGAAGGAGGAGGCAGAACTTGCGTGTTTCTTCGCCAATTTGATCTTCTGTGCAGAAAATATGGGCATCGTCCTGGACCATATTGCGTACGCGCGTTAATCCTTGAAGAGCGCCTGAGGCCTCATTGCGCCAGCAAGACCCAAATTCAGCCATACGAATGGGAAGGTCACGATAGCTTTTCATTCCTTGTCGAAAAATTTGGACATGACAAGGGCAATTCATGGGCTTTAAGGCTAAGATCTTGTCCCCGTCCTTAAGGGTAAACATGTTTTCTTTGAATTTGCTCCAATGGCCAGAGGCTTCCCATAAGGACCTATCAAGCAATTGAGGGGTTTTAACTTCGACATAGCCCTCTGTTGTAATTTTGTCTCGGATGTAATTTTCCAAAAGGCGGTAAAGGGTCCATCCCTTAGGATGCCAGAAGACGCTGCCCACCGCTTCTTCTTGCATATGGAAAAGATCCATCTCTTTTCCAAGGCGGCGATGATCGCGCTTTTCTGCTTCTTCCAAGCGAGTCAGATAGGTTTGAAGATCTTTGTCTGTTGACCAGGCGGTTCCGTAAACACGCTGAAGCACAGGATTTTTAGGATCTCCCCGCCAATAGGCGCCGGCAAGCTTCATCAGTTTAAAGGCGTGCCCTAATTTTCCTGTGGAGGGGAGGTGAGGCCCTCGACAGAGGTCTAGAAAATTTCCTTGGCGATAAAGGGTGATTTCTTCTGTTCCTGGTAAATCTTCAATGATTTCAGCCTTAAAAAGTTCGCCTTGATCTTTGAAAAATTGAATAGCCTTTTTGCGATCCCATGTTTCGCGACTTATGTGTTCATCACGGTTGACAATCTCGTGCATCCGCTCTTCGAGACGGGTTAAATCTTCGGGTGTAAAAGAGTCTTCGCGATAAAGATCATAATAGAAACCGTCTTGAATGGACGGGCCAATGGTAATTTGTGTCTCAGGGTAAAGTTCTTTCACAGCTTCTGCAAAGACATGAGCTGCATCATGGCGCAAAATATCAAGCCCTTCATCAGAAGGACGCTTGATGACTTCAAATGTCACATTTGTTTCAAGGGGGCGTGTGAGATCCCAGAGTTGCTCATCAATGCGCACAGCAACCGCTTCCTTAGCTAAGCTAAGGCTAAGCGTCTTTGCAACTTCCCATCCTGTGATGCCCTTTGGGAATTCTCGGTGAGACCCATCGGGAAAGCGAACCGTAATCATGAATTTCTCGTGTTAGGATAAAATCTACAAATGAAAGAGTAAGCCCACAGAAGAAGGAACTCAACTAAATATGTGAAAAAGGGCTTATTTTTTTTGGAGATGATTTTGGAAAGGAAAATAATGGAAAAATCCTGCCCTCAAGATAACTTGAGGGCAGGGGGTAACTTTTATAGGGCCATGCCATAGGTGTTTCTTAATGTGTTACGAAACGCGCTTGCGGTTCCGGCGCGCATCCATCCCTTTCTTTCGGCAGCTTCGCAGTTGCTTAAAGCACTGAGAAGAGCTTGGCGATTCACTGTATATGTCGCGTTTGTCAGAGGTTTTCCTTGTAGAGCATAGGCTTCGCGAATTGAGAGAGGTATATCCGTGGTTCTTATGGTAATAGCTTGGTTTGGATCAATAGCAGTTGGTTTAACGACAGCTTTGCGAGTTGGTGTTGAAAGGGATTTTTGTTGCCCATACAAAGATGCCGCAGAGGTGTTGCTAGCTTTTGCTGTCATTGACCGTGGAGCTGATTGCAACCTTTGTAATCCATAGCGAGATGACAAAGAGGTGTTGGGCATTGACCGTGGAGCTGAAAGTGATCTTTGTCCTCCATAGGGGGATGCCAAAGAAGTATTGCTAAGGGTTCTTACGAGCACTGACCGTAGAGTTGAAAGTGATCTTTGTCCTCCATAGGGGGATGTCAAAGAGGCGTTGCTAAGGGTTCTTACGAGCATTGATCGTGGAGTTGATTGCAACCTTTGTAATCCATAGCGAGATGACAAAGAGATATTGGGCACTGACCGTGGAGTTGAAAGTGATCTTTGCCCTCCATAGGGGGATGCCAAAGAGGTATTGCTAAGAGTTCTTACGAGCACTGACCGTGGAGTTGATTGAAATCCGCGCAATCCTTGCAGGGATGACAAAGAAGCTTGCTTGGCTTTTACTCCAATCGACCGCCCTGAGAATGCTAGTCTCTCAAGGTTAGATCTACCTGCTGCCATAGCTGCAGTCCCATCATAAAGAATGCTTGCTGTTAGCAAGAAAAGAAAAGTTTTCTTAACGTTTAACATTTTGTCAGACTCCTTCTAAAATTGTATTTCTTGCTCTCGCAATAATTTTTTTCTACATTGTCCATTCTGGGAAAGTCAAGCATGAAAACTTTCTTATCAGAAATAAAATTTCCATTTGAAGGATAAAAAGGAGTATTTTTATGTATTTTCCAAATATAAGTCCGATTGCTTTCCAAATAGGGCCACTTGCTGTTCATTGGTATGGGCTTGCTTATGTAGTGGGGATTTTAGGGTGGTGGGAATATAGTGTGTGGCTTACAAAAAAATTTCCTTCTATGAATCGTCAGTTGATCGATGATTATCTTGTATGGGCTGTTATTGGGGTTATTGTGGGAGGGAGGCTCGGCTACGTTATTTTTTATAATCCCGCAAAATACATGGCAAACCCTCTTGAGATTTTTCAGGTTTGGAAAGGGGGCATGGCTTTTCATGGAGGTCTTTTGGGTGTTGTCATGGCAACAGCCCTTTATGCAAAACGCCGCGGGATTTATTTCTTAAATTTCTCAGATTTAGCATGTTGTGGGGTACCTATCGGTCTTTTTTTTGGGCGTGTGGCGAATTTTGTGAATGGAGAGCTTTATGGGCGCGTTACAGAGGTTTCATGGGGGATGGTGTTTCCGCAAGGTGGACTTTTCCCACGCCACCCGAGTCAATTGTATGAAGCTTTTGGAGAAGGACTTATTCTTTTTATCCTGCTTGGAGTGGGGGCTCTTTTTACACGGTGGCCGCATCGACGGGGCCTTCTGACGGGGATTTTCTTAGCAAGCTATGCCCTTGCGCGTATGACAGCGGAATGTTTTCGAGAGCCAGATGTGTTTTTAGGGTATTTTGCAGGAGGGGTCACCATGGGGCAGATTCTGTCCCTTCCTGTTTTAGGGTTTGGTCTTTTCTTAAGTGTTCGGGCTCTTCTTAGAGACGAAAATGCTTGAGGAGATACTTCATCCTGTCATCCTGAGCTTGTTTCAGGATCTTTTTGATGCGAGATCCCGAAATAAATTCGGGATGACAGTTGTGAGATAGTTATTAAAATGCTTGAAGACCTCTTGCGGCAGGAAATTAAAGAAAAAGGACCTCTTCCTCAAAATCGCTTTATGGAACTTGCTCTTCAACATCCCCTCTATGGGTACTATCGAGCTCATGAAGGGGTTGGTCAAGATTTTACGACAGCCCCCGAGATTAGCCAGATGTTTGGGGAGCTTCTGGGGTTGTGGGCCCTTGATTACTATGAAAAGCTTGGGCGTCCTCAAGCAATTACCCTTGTGGAGTTGGGGCCTGGAAGAGGAACCTTAATGGCAGACTTTTTAAGAGCAGCCAAGGTTTCTCCTTCTTTTTTGCGGGCGCTCACGCTTCATCTTGTTGAAATTAATCCTGTTCTAAAGCAAAAACAGCAACAGCTGGTTCAATATGTGGCGGTGGAATGGCATGAGAAAATTGAAGACATCCCTCTTTCGTCAGCCCCACTCATTATGATTGCTAATGAATTTTTTGACGCGCTTCCTACACAGTGTTTTGTGCGACAGGAAAATATACTCTATGAAAGAGCTGTAGGGCTTCACGAAGATGCTCTTGCTTTTATGTTGAATCCCCTGCGTCAAGATAAAGGCCCCAATCAGATGTGGGAGGAAACTCCTGCAGCGGAGGCAGCTCTACAAGCAATTGTTGAGCGCCTTTTGAAACAACAGGGCGTTTTTCTTTGTTGTGATTATGGATATGAAAAAGGGGAGGGGGAGAGTCTTCAAGCTCTTTTTGAGGGAAAACCGTCTTCTCCGCTTGTCCAGATAGGGCGCTCAGATCTAACCTGCCATGTCAACTTTGGGCGATTAAAAGAAGTGGCTCTTTCTAAGGGATTGGACGTTCTTGGCCCTCTTGCTCAAGGGAAATTTTTAAAAAACATAGGCCTTGACTTAAGGGCAGAAACATTAAAGCATAATAATCCTCTCAAACGTGCGAGCGTGGAGGCAGCGGTTGTAAGGCTGACCCACCCTCGCCACATGGGAGAGTTGTTTAAGGTGATGGCTGTATTTTCTCCGCCCTCCCTCAAGCCATTAGGATTTGAACCATGAATGTTAAATGCCCGCACCTCTCGCAGTTTCCTGATGTCAAACATGCTTTTTTTGAAGCGGGTTCTGCGCCTCTGTCATCAGAGAAGGGGCGAGCCATGGAAGCCATGGCGGGGCGGCCTCTTCCTCTTGTAACGCTCAACCAAGCGCATGGAACCAAAGTCCTTCATGTAACTGAGTCAGAGGTAAGAGATCAGGAAGGGGATGGTCTTGTGACAGATCTGAAAGAGATAGCTCTTGGTATTTTAACGGCTGATTGTGGGCCCGTTCTTTTTTATGATCCGTCCACACATATTATTGGGGCGTGTCATGCGGGATGGCGTGGGGCAAAGGAGGGTATTATTCAAGCCACCCTTAAAGGCATGGAGGATCTGGGAGCAAAGCGTTCCCAGATTTATGCCACACTCGGCCCCACGATTCAGCAACAGGATTATGAAGTAGGGCCTGAATTTCCGGATTTGATTGGGGGTATTTATGAGTCTTATTTCTATTCCTCTGAAAAGGAGGGGCATCATTATTTTAACCTTCCTCTCTATATTTATGATCTGCTTTTAAAAGAAGAGTTAGCTCACGTGCATGACCTTAAAATCAATACGTTTTCTGGAAATTTTGCAAGCCGGCGTCGGTTTTTGACGCAGGGAAAAGAAAAGGTGGAAATTCATAATCTTTCTGCAATTGCAGTGGTCTAAATTTTGTGGTATCCTTTATTCTGGCCGGTTAAAACTACAAAGTAATAATAAAGCGAGAGTCTCCGGCAACTCTAACGAATGAGGAATAAAAATGAAACATACATTTTATACATCTTTGCTTGTAGCTGGAGCTTTAGCGCTTTCAGCTTGTGGAGAGAAAAAAGAAACCCCACCACCACCACCTCCTCCTCCTCCGGCTCCAGTGGAAATGCCAGCGCCAACACCTCCTCCTCTGCCAGAGCCGACACCTGCTCCTGAAGCAGTGCCGGCTCCAGCAACACCGCCAGCTCAATAAGAGCTTCGGTATTAAGAGACTAAATGAAAACCCCTGCTTTTGGCAGGGGTTTTTGTTTGCGCCCTCTTGAATTGTATGAAGGTGGGTTTAACAAAAACACGAATTTCCATTCACGGTGGGTATATATCCATTCAAGTTGAAAGTGTGGACTTTTGTTGCAATTTTTCCATTGTCATCCCCTGCTGTGGCGGGGACCCAGTAATAATTTGAAATAAAATAATTTTTTTCAAAGGGGGATCTTTATTGCACTTTTACTCTTGATCACTTTCAATAGCAAAAAACATAATGTTTCTCTGGATCCCCGCCACAGCAGGGGATGACATGCGTGGGGTCAATGAAAAGCACATATTTTCATTCAGGAGCAGTATATATCGTCCTCCTGAACTTGCCTCCGCACTCTCATAGAAAGTGCGATATTTTTTAAAGAGAGATAAGATATCGTAAATGAATGAAAACTGGCAGGAGATATAGTCAATGTATGAAGTTTACGTGTTTGCTGGTCCACTGTTGTCATCAACATAGGTGATGACAACAGAACGGGCAGTACTTCAAAAAATGTGTGTTATTATGTAAAAAATGCTTGCAAATGAGGCTGAAATCGTTAAATATATCTAAGAAAGAAAAGAGTCTTTCACTCCGAACTCTAAGAAACCCCTGAAAAATGGGGTGAGAGTATCACACACCATATATAGAAGATAATACATGAAACAAGCTGGTTATTCTAAGCGACCACGTGGTCGTTCTTTTGAGCGTCATAGACAACCTCAAAAAAATTTAAATGGAGACTCTGCCGAGCCCAGAACACGTAGCAACCCGCAACAATTTGTCGAGAAATATCTCACGCTTGCACGGGATGCCGCCTCCTTAGGTGATCCCATATCCGCCGAAAATTACTACCAATACGCTGACCACTACTACCGCTTGGCTGCCGCCAATCGCCTCTCTCGAACTTCTGAAAGACACAGAGACCCTAAAGAAAGAGAGGTCGGTCCTTCTATAGACTCTCAAGAAAAAGAGGTCGGTCCTTCTATAGACTCTCAAGAAAAAGAGGTCGGTCCTTCTATAGACTCTCAAGAAGAAGAGACCACCCTTCCTGTCGAAACGCACGACGACCCCCTTCCCTCGCAATAACTTAAAGGATGTCCTCATGAGCATCATTATCGATATTTTAGGTCGGGAAATTTTAGATTCCCGTGGAAATCCAACCGTTGAAGTCGAAATAGAACTTGATAGTGGCGCCCGTGGCCGCGCCGCTGTTCCTTCAGGCGCCTCAACCGGCACACATGAATCCATTGAAAAGCGAGATGGAGATAAAAGCCGTTATAATGGCAAGGGTGTTTTAACTGCTGTTCAAGCCGTCAATGATGAAATCTATGAAGCTCTCTGCGGCATAGACGCGCAGAATCAATTGCTCATCGATCAAACACTCATTGATCTTGATGGGACAGAAAATAAAAGCAGGCTCGGTGCCAACGCCCTTTTAGGCGTGAGTTTAGCCGCCGCAAAAGCAGCTGCCCAAGAAGAAAAACTGCCTCTTTATCGGTACATCGGCGGAATTTACGCCCATGTTCTCCCTCTTCCTTTAATGAATATTATTAATGGAGGCTCGCACGCCGACAATCCTATCGACTTTCAAGAATTTATGATTGTGCCCGTAGGGGCCCCTACTTTTAAAGAAGCTGTCCGTTGGGGAGCAGAAGTCTTTCATTCTCTCAAGAAAAATCTATCGGAAGCCGGTTATAGCACAAATGTGGGAGATGAGGGTGGTTTTGCCCCGTCTCTTCCCTCCACCCAAGCAGCTCTCGATTTCATTATGAAATCCATTGAAACCGCTGGCTATCGCCCAGGGGAAGACGTCGCTCTTGCCCTAGACGTTGCAGCAAGCGAATTTTATCGAGAAGGCCGCTATCACATGACAGGGGAACAAAAGATTTTTGACTCTGCTCAGCTGACCTCTTTCTATCAAGACCTCGTCAAATCCTATCCTATTCTTTCCATCGAAGATGGAATGGCCGAAGACGATTGGGAGGGATGGAAAATTCTCACAGATACCCTGGGGCAAAGCCTTCAATTGGTGGGGGATGACATTTTTGTAACCAATCCCTTACGCCTTGCAGAAGGCATTGAGAAAGGGATTGCCAATAGCATCTTAATTAAAGTCAATCAAATTGGGACCTTAACAGAAACCATTCAAACTGTTGATCTTGCTCATCGGGTGGGGTACACCACCATTATGTCTCACCGGTCAGGAGAAACAGAAGATACAACGATCGCGGATTTAGCCGTGGCGCTTAATTGCGGACAAATTAAGACAGGCTCTTTATCTCGCTCTGATCGGCTCGCCAAGTATAACCAGCTTTTGCGCATTGAAGAAGAGCTTGGCGCCCAAGCCACCCTTGGGGTTTAGTATATTTCACAAAATATTAATACCTCTTTGATACACTTAAAGAAATGCACTAACTCCAAAGACAACACAGGAGGGGGCTATGCTTTTATGGGTTTTTATCTTCTTAATCGTTGCCATTATTGCGGGCTTACTTGGCTTTACAGGCCTTATGGTTGCCGCCGCTGAAATTGCAAAAATCCTCTTCTTTATTTTCATTGTGCTGTTTCTCGTCACACTTCTCATCCACTTGATTAACCGATCAAATAGGTTGTGAATAAGGTGCTGAGTAAGTTTTAATATCGGATAGTTTTTATCCCAATTACTCACTCAAACTAAAGCGTTTCACAATTTGGCCGGCATTAAAATGGCCAATCAGAAAATTTAACTTAATAAAAACACGAGCTATACCGCTCCTGAATAAAGGTGTGTAACCCCCCCACGAGGACGAAAAAACGTGTACTTATAGCCACAATCCGGTGTCACTGTTTTCCCACTCCTCGTAGGCTTTACAGAATTCATCAATGCAAAAAAATAAAGCTGTGATATTATATCTCATTGGCTAAGCTCCCTTCTTACCTTTTAAGCAATTCTAAGAAAGACTTAGCCTACCATTTTTCTTCTTCCTTATCCAAAACTCAGGTTAATCCTAATATTTTATAAATTAGTCGAGCGCGACGTAATAGATTTTCAAAGGCAGCGGTTTTATTTATGTGAAAGCCAAGCAAATAGGCCAATGGAAAGATCAATCATTTCGATAGATTTAGAGACAACAATTGATTTTCGCTCTTGAACCACCCCTTTTCATATTTTTTAACAAATTATTAAGAAATTAACTTTATATTTACAGACAGCTAAAAAATATTTAGCTCTTGCATAACAAGAATTATGGTTAATAAACAATTAGCCTCATAAATAAAAAGGAAAGAAAATGGCGGTTGAATTTAAAAAATTTAAAAAGGGTCTTTTTTTTGTGGTAGGTCTGATTTTTTCAACCCCATCTTTTTCACAGTCATCCAACATTACGATGACGATAGCCCGTCCTTCTACGTGCACCTTACAGTTTAGTGATATGCAGGTTCAGAATGGCTCTTCTCAATTGTCTGTCTCAAGCACGGGAAGTGTATCTTTTCCTGCAGAATATGTAGGTCTTCCTTTAGGAAATGTTTCTATGACTAACACTTATTGTAATAGTGTTTGTTCTTCTTGTACAAGCGCTAGCTGTAAAAATGGTCCCTATGGACGCAATCTTAATCAGTGCCTTTCAAAATGTAGCAAGCAAGTATTTATTTCGCAAAATCCACTTATTAGCAATGATGGCACAATTCCAATAACCTGTAATCCGCATCCCCCACATGCTGTACATAAAAATAAAATTAACACCAAAAAAAATTAAATGAGTTTTATTTGTAAATTTGAATAAAATAAGAAAAGATAAAAGGTTTTGAAATGATAAAAAACGCATACATAATAGTTTTAGTGGGTCTATCAATGGGCGTAAGCTCTAATGTTATTGGGTTTGAGTATTTAAGTTGCCCCGGCAATGCCTCTTCAACTTGTCCCGCTGTTACCGGCAATAAATACCAAAACTGCGGAAATTGTTGTTATGATTCTTCTGCTGACGTTATGTATTGTAGCTGTACGATGTCCGGATATGAGAATCCTATCCAGTGCCAAAATTCTCAACTTGATATTTATAAGTGCGATAACTCTCAACCTATTCAGATAACTTCCGAAGGGTATTTACAATGTACATATACGAGTGAATATGGTGGAGGCTTATATACAGGGTCTGAAGCGCATGAATATGGAAGACAAACTTGCACGAGTATGCCTGAAATGTGTGGGGGGCCCTCTTTACAAGAACCTAATCTAAAGAACAAAATCACCCAAAAAAAATAAAGGGAGAGCTTAAAACTCAAACTCAATTTAGAGCTGAAAATTACCACTTTATGTAAAATAGTAAGGTTTAATCTGAGTGACAGGGAGTTGATAAAGGTTTAATTAACAAATTAAGGAACACGGGCATGAAAATTATAATTTATTCTTTTTTATTTACTATTTTAATTTGTTTTACTGCAAAAAATTTTTCTGCATCTTGTGCTTCTAATGTAAAGACTCCTCCCTCTCCAGTTGCAAGGAATGCAACCACACACAATCTAAATGATCTTGAAGATTTAAAGCATCTTTCCCAGCTTAAAAATTTAAAGCAATCAGGAGCTCAAGAAGAGGGGCTCTGTTCTGAATGTAAGAAATATTGCTATGCTTGTCAGTATTGTGTTCCTGTAACCGGGGATTGCTCAACTATTTGCCAACAACCTAACCCTCCTGCAGCATGCTCCAAGTGTTTTAACTGTGCAGAATGCGATAATTGTGCTTCTTGGGGTGCTTGCGGTAAGATTTGTGTAGATATGCCTCCCTACTGTCCACCTCCTGGCAGAGCGACTAAAACTTGCTACACTCCAGCTCCTCTTTAAACAGTCGCAGGAGAGAGGTTAAAGCAGACATTATCAACTGTAAA
>CANGTV010000007.1 GCA_947457015.1 Alphaproteobacteria bacterium
AAAGAAGCTTGAGAACCAACCTTCCTCTTCCTCAGGTGCTTTTGCACCGATGATGTCGGACACCAGCTCTCTATAGAATTAGCTAAGGCGCTTTTTTCTTCCACAAGGAGTTTACCGTGATTCACAAAATCCATAGGGGTGTTTTTATCAAAAGGGAGAACATGATTAATTTTATGTGAGAGCGTATCTTCAAAATCAACCGCTTCAACCTCACCTTTGCTATAAAGACCAGATTTATTAATAACCACAATAACTTTGCGTCCCCCTTCTTCTGCTCCAAAAAGGCGAAGAAGACGTCCTGCATCTCTAAGACCCGCAAGGGAGCCATCTGTCACAAGCACCATGATATGAGCCTGAGAAATAACGGCTTGTGTTGTGTTATTAGAACAATGAGGAACATCGATGGCAACATAATGAAATTGTTCTGATAATATTTTTAAAAGTGTTTCAATACCTTCGGTTTTATAAGATATTTCTTCTTCAAGATTTTCTTCTGAACTTACGATCGATAGCCGATCATTTACAGGAACTAAAAGTCGTTCAATAAAAAGAGGATCTATACGACTTGGGCTTTCCAGCGCGTCCCTTAGCCCAGAATTTGATTTTAAATCAAAGTATAAGGAATCTGTGCCAAAGTGAAGGTCCAAATCTAAAAGGACCACCCGACGAGATTTTTCTTTTGACACAAGCTCTGCGAAATTTGTGGCGAGAAAAGAAGTACCGGCGCCTCCTCGTGCTCCAGCAAAAGCAATAAGTTTCCCAAATTTAGAAGGGCCCTTCTTGTTATTCTCTTCTCCAAACAAAAATGTCTTGAGAGAACGGCCCACAATATCAGAAAACAAAGGACTGACCAAATAATCAAAAATACCAAGTTTCATCAAGTCTCGATAAAGCCCCACATCATTTCTTTCCCCAACGGCAATCACATTGACTCCCGGGTCACACAAGTCTGCGAGTTTGTTGAGGTCGGAGACTGGCATTTCTGATTTTGAGACATCAATAACAAGGTATGGAGGAGATTTTTTGCTTGTGACAAATTCTATAGCTTCTTTTACACCACCTTTAATAATATCATTTTTTTTTATATTAAAGTTCTCAAGAGTTTCGTGAACAACCTCTATATCTTGTGGGTTTTCAAGAAAAACGCCTATTTCAATTTGTGCGGCTTTGGACGGTGGCATTGTTTAAGACACCCCCGGAGTCGCCGTTGCTGGCGCAGAAGAGCCGGAGGAGCCGCTTTGTTGTGCTGGTGCTGTTGTCGTTGATGTATCCATTAGCGGGGCTATTTTTCTTGTGTAATACCGTGTTACGGCGTCGGCCAAAAGCGCTCCATTGTAAGGATCTCGTGAACGACCGCGGATTAAATCACGGGGATTGGCCACCATCATTCCTAGATTTGCTTCTACGGCACAGCCATAGTTGCTTGAGCGAGAATTTTGTTTTGCATCCCCAATATTTTGAGAAAAGTTAGAGCAAGAAGGGGGAATGACAAGATACCTTTCGATAATTACCTCAACTCCAGAATGTGCGTGCTTTTTAGAGTGTCTGTGACCATCCACCTCTTGGTCATCGACCACGATGATAAAATCGTTAGGCACGCCATACTTTAAAAGTTCTCGCTTAATATCCTTTATCCGCTTTTCTGAGACCCCTCCACATTCACAGAGAGTAGCCGTAATGGCATAAGGGCTGGGAACGTTCTCATTTAAAAATCTCTGAAACTGTTTCTTTTGTTTGGCTTCGAATGTCGTTGCGTGAGCAGGATAAGCGACAAAGTAAGTTAAGACGATGCGCTCAACCTTATTTTTCTTTGGGCTCTCTGCAGCAGTCCATTCAGCAGTTTCAGGGACACATCCAGAAAGTATTCCAACACATGTGAGGAGAGCCATTATCTTATAAATTTTCATTTTTCCCTACCTTATTAACTTAGGTTATTCAATACTAAAGCCTGCTGGCCCCACCAAACGAACGCCACCTGGGCCAAAGAGGGGGGCTTGTCCTTTCTGAGATCCTTCTTTAACAAGACGTCTTTCAAAAATTTGCTCAACAAACGAGGTATGGACTAAGCCATCTGTTGGTGAGAAAAGTTCTTTCCCTGATACAGGCTCAACAAGGTAAGGCGTTACAAGAATAACAAGCTCTGTTTCTTGATTCTGAAACCGATTTGATCGGAAGAGAGACCCTAATATTGGCAAATCCCCTAACCCTGGAAGAGCATCTATCCCACTATTGCCTATGTTTTTTATAAGGCCTGCGATCGCAAAAGACTGTCCGCTTGCAAGCTCAACGGTTGTTTCAGCACGCCTTGTTAGAATCCCTGGAACAACCTGACCATTGACAACGGTTGTGTTTGTTTGATCAAGCTCGCTCACTTCTGGCCGGACCCGCATGCTAATTAAGCCGCCATCGAGAACAGTTGGAGTAAAGGCCAAGCTAACACCGTACTGTTTGAATTGGACTGTGACTTGTCCGAAGGACTGGGGAACAGGAAAGGGAAATTCTCCACCCGCAAGAAAACTTGCTGTTTCTCCGGAAATCGCAACGAGATTAGGTTCTGCTAGAATCGTCACCAGACCGTCTTTTGAAAGAGCCGTTATGGCAGCATTCACATTTGCATGACTGCTGGTTGCGTTAAAGCCGATGATACTGTCACCATTTCCGGGAGATTGTATGGCTGTGACATTAGTGGTAGCAATAGGAAGCCCCGTAGTCGTAAAGGGAGCTATTCCTGTTAGAGCTCCAAAATTAAACCGGCCTACGTTTGCAAATGTTGTTTGCCAGTTAATCCCAAACCTATTGAGAATTGTTCGACTTACCTCTGCTATTTTAACACGTAAATCCACCTGAACAGGAGTTTTAATAACAAGGCGATTGATAACCGTTGGGCCCGAAGCGGCTGTTGTTCCTTGGGCAAGAAAATTTTTCGTAATAGTGACGATTTCTTCTGCTGTTTTAGAAGAATCAACTTGCCCTGTTAACACAACAGCCCCAGACACGGATTGGAGTTCTACCAATTCATAAGGATCAAAAGGAGACAGCATTTCTTTCAACTGAGAAAGATTATGGGTGACCATGACAGTAGCCATTAAAATTTCTTGGCCTTTTTTGTTCATCGCATAAAGTTTTGTTGTTCCGGGGGTTTTTCCGAACAAATAGGCCATCCGCGGGTTGCTCAACTGAATATCAGCAACTTCAGGGGTTGAAATAAAAATTTCTGAAACATCTTCCGTAAATTTTATAACGCTAGCGTCTCCCATTTCTAAATTAATTGTCTTTGCACAGACCAAAGTTAAAGAAAATACAAGGCACAAAAGGGTGCAGAGTGTGAGGAATCCTCTTTTTCTCCAGTCTTTAAATTTTTTTATGTTTTGCCGTTCTATCATAGGATTGCCTTGCTTTTCATTGATCTTTTTTGAACTCGACGGTGCTTGTATCTTTCCCGCGTATAATAGTAACCTTTGTTTCCTCGGGTGTGTCTTGAGCGATGGTCTTTTGTGGCGTAGGAGCTGTGGGGGTTGATTTTTCAAGGCTATGGAGGCTTAGACTTAAGACCCCTTCTTTTACAGATCCTACAAGAAGTTCTGCTTGTTCGGGAGTAACTTCAAGTGTTACTACATGGGGAGTAGGATTGATCTTGTCGGGTGTGGATAAACTCGTGTCCATTGCCAAAACTTTAATCCCTTCTAAGAGCGTTTTACTTTTCAATTGCTTAGCTCCACCTTCAGGGGAAGCTGTGGAGGCGAAGGATAAAATGATATCTACAATATCTCCGGGGCTGATCAACCCACTGCTTGCAGTTGTGGCCGACACGTCAATTGATATCGCCCGTTTTCCAGGGTCAAGGACGGCGGCAAGGATACTTCTCTCTCCTTGCTTTACAAATTCTTTGATAATAATAGGGTCACCTTGAGGAAATGATTCTCGAACAACAGATCCTGTCAAATCTTCCAGTTTCAAAGAATAAGCACTTAACACTTGGGGTGTAACATAGTTTTGATTTATGGCCGTCAGGGGCCATTGCTGCCATACAAGGTCGCCGCTTTTAATTTTGTCGCCCTCTTGAAGGTTTTTTCCTGCAATAAGAATTTGGCCCAGTTGTTGTTGCTGTTGAGAAACAATCTCTTTCTTAGGCGCTTCTTTGCTTGTAAGAAAGAATCGTGTAAGCAAGGCCACGCCAACAGCTAAGATAAGTGCTATGCCTAATCCCACAATGTCCTTGAATCTCATCCCTGATATTCCCCTTCGTCAACGCATTGTTATAGTCTATATAACACAGTTATAATTGCTCCCGCAGCAATAGCGATGCCATAAGGAACTGTGCGAGACCCTACATTTGCCCGCATTTTTTTCTCAGGTCCCACGCCACTTCCAGCCCACACATATTCAAAATAAGAATATCGTTCTTCAGCATTTTGAATTTTGCTCCATGTCCAGTCAGAAAGGCGCGCCATATGATCTGGCAAGGATAAGTAAAGAATCCCTAGTCCTCCGCCAATGAGAGAAACGATAAAAAGAAAGTATAGGATCCCATGAGTGCCCATCCAGAGAGAGGCCACGGCCAAATATTTAGCATCCCCCGCTCCGATAAGCTTAAAGGAAAAAAGGGCAAACCCTAAAACGAGCACGCCTGCACAGATGGCTAAAGAAGACAAGAAAGTATTCATGTCCAGATAAAGAGGGGCATAAAACCCGTATAGAACAACAAGCATTCCTAGGAGAATATTGGGAATACGATAAAAACTAAAGTCATAGAGCCCAATAAGGAAGTGAATAAACGCGTGCAAGGCTTTGATGCAAGCAAGAAGTATCATTTCGAATCTCCTTCTTCCCATTTACGGCTTTCATCTAAGGGTACCGTATGATTTTTTGAAATTAAACCTGCATAATCTTGTGTTTGTTGAACGGCTTCAATGTAATTAATGTTGTTTTTAACCATTTCATCTGGCAAATCGACTCTCCCTATCTTTCTTGCCATCTTCTTATTGCCTGCAAGTCCATAGGCCAGAGCAAGATTTTGTCTGACGCGTGGCGTTGTACAAGGAGATTGAACGAGTCTTTCTAACTCACAAATCGCTCCCCTGGTATTGCCTGCAAGGGCCAGAGAAAGAGCTTGATTGCTTTTATAGGATACATTGCTGGGGTCAAGTTCGATGGCGGCTTTGTAATTGGCTTGAGCGCCACATATATCGCCGAGCATATCAAGAGCAATGCCACGACCATTGAGCGCTTTGGCACAGCGAGGATTTATGGCAAGAGCACAATCAAAAGACTTGATAGCGTTTTCGGGTTGATTAAGGATAAGGTAGATAGCCCCCATTCCAACAAAGGCGCAGGTGGACCGTGGGAACAGAGCAAGCGCTTTTTCAAATGTCTTCTTTGCCTCTTCGACAGCATTTGCATCCAACAGCGACATTCCTAACCCTATATAAGCTGGCTCGCAAGGAGGCCCTTCTTCTTTAATAATGTCCCTATAGTCGTGGATAGCTTGCGGAATATCACCACGAGCCCGCGCTAACTCCGCCGTTCTAAGATTGGGATGATCTTGATAAGAGGGGGTAGCAAAGTCTGGAGTGACGAGTTCTGGCCCACACCCCGCCAGCAAAGAGACACATATTAAGATATTAAGAACTGTCAAAGATCTCATGGACACCCCTCGATTTTTTTTATTTATTAAAAACTAGGGAGCACGCTACCATAAAAATTAACAAGGGACACAATTTTTTAGCGAACGAGGAAGCTTTTGCCCGAGCTAGGCCCAGAGGTGTAAAAGGCGTTGATCTTGCAAAAGTCCGACCCTTTCTTTGAGGTTTACTGCAAAACGCTTGTGTTGCGTTATGGACACAGAGATATTGTAAAAGACTGCATCATGCTCTGAGGTTAGGCTATACCTCCGTGAACAAAATTAAAAGAGCTTGTCATCCTTGCTTTAGAAGCGCTTAATTTTCGAAGAAAATTTTAGAACCTCTTAAGTGAGGATGACAGCTGGGAGAAGTATTATAAAACTTTGTTCACGGAGCCTATACCCTTCGCACTTGAAGTTACCTTATTAGGGTTACTCTTGAGTGTCATCCCCGCTTTCGCGGGGACGACAAGAAGGGAATAGCAACAACGCCCACATTTTCAACTTGAATAGGTATGTTATTTTTTATGGGTGAGATGGTTGTACCTCCTCCTCTGCCTTAAGCCAGTCTTCTTCTGCGTTACTCAAGTCTTTTTCGAGCTGATGCTGGCGTTTTAAAAGCTCGTTAAGCGCTTCAGAGTGATGAGAGTAAAGATCTGGGTTATTGAGGTCCTCTCTTACCTTCTGCAGAGACGTTGACAGAGCTTCCATTTTTAGCTTGGCGTCTTTGGCTCTTTTCTTAAGGGTTGTAGACTCCTCCTGCACAGGCTTTTTTTGTTTTGGAGATTTAGAAGACTTTTCCTCTTTTTTCAAAATAAACCGACGATAATCTTCTAGATCTCCCTCATAGGGTTCAACTTTCTGATCAGCCACAAGCCATAAACGATCCATGGTGGAGGCTAAAAGATCCGTATCATGGGTGATGAGAATCACAGCACCTTCAAATGCATTAAGCGCCATCATCAAGGCTTGGCGTGATCCCATATCCAAATGGTTTGTGGGCTCATCCAAGATAAGGATATTCGGTTTTTCTAAGCAAATGAGCGTTAAGTTAAGACGCGCTTTTTCCCCACCTGAAAGATTTTTAAGCTTCACATCCGCCAAAGTCCCCGAAAGGCCGAACCGTCCTAAATGGGAGCGGGCGGTTGTGGGCGAAAAAGAGGGTGCCTTTCGAATCACGTGCTCAAAAGGGGTTGCGTCTTCGTCAAACTCTTCCAATTGATGCTGAGCGAAGTATCCGACTTTAAGTTTCCCAGAACGACGGAGCTCCCCCGTTTGCGGGGCAAGACGTCCGGCAATCAACTTGGCAAAGGTGGATTTTCCATTTCCGTTGGATCCCAACAACGCGATGCGATCTTCTTCATCAATGCGCATGTTAAGCCCTTTGAGGATAGGAACCCCTGGCGTATATCCCACACTCACCTGATCCAGAACAAGAAGAGGAGGGGAAAGCTTATCCGGCTGAGGAAAGTCAAACTTAACGTTCACATCTTGGGCGATATCCGGCAGCTGCTCCATTTTTTCAAGGGCTTTGAGGCGGCTCTGGGCTTGTTTTGCTTTCGTGGCTTGTGCCCGGAAGCGATTCACAAAAGCCATCATATGTTTACGTTGCGCCTCTTGCTTGGAATGCTGAGATTTCAACGCTTCTTGCTGGGCGTACCAGGTTCTCTCAAAGGTATCGTAATTTCCGCTATAGGAGAGAATTTTACTCATGTTCAAATAGAGGATGCGATCACACACATTATTCAAAAGATGGCGATCGTGGCTGATGATCAAAAGACTATGGGGATAGCTTTTGAGATAATCCTCAAGCCAAAGAGACGCCTCCAAATCCAAGTGGTTTGTGGGCTCATCCAGTAACAGCCAATCAGGCTTGGAAAATAAAAGGGACGCCAGGGCCACCCGCATGCGCCATCCTCCTGAAAAAGTGGACAGAGGAGACTGCTGCATCGTTTCCGAAAATCCAAGGCCTGCTAAAATCTCTGCGGCCCGGCTTTCAGCCGTAAAGGCATCAATGACCATAAGGCGCTCATAAATGTCCGCCATATTTTCAGGCTCACTCCCGTCTTCCAAACGGGCCATAAGTTGGAGGCGTTCTTTATCCGCTGCCATCACAACTTCTAAAGGCGTTAAGGGTCCTGCCGGAATTTCTTGGGCAACGTGCCCCATGCGGATCCGCGCAGGGATCTCGAGACGGCCCTCATCCGCATGAAGGGTTTTGAGAAGAATCTTGAAAAAGGTGGACTTTCCTGTTCCATTCCGTCCCACAAGGCCGTAGCGGTGGCCTTCATTTAAGGACAGGGTGAGATTTTCAATAAGAGTCCGTCCGGCGATGCGAACAGTGAGATTTTGAAGTTTAATCATGGGCTCAAGACCTTAATTCTATTTGAAGAGAAGACACATAAAAGGATTCCCGTTTTCTAACGGGAGTGTTTGGGCATGTTCTTCAAGCAGCGATTATGATCAACTTTACCATGACAGGGAGTCCTTCAAATAAGTAAGGAGATTATTATCCTATAGGTGAGATGAAAGAGTCAAGAACTTACCTAACCTTTACAGGGATGACAATTGAAAAATTGCAACAAAAGTCCACACTTTCAAATTGAATGGGTATAGATTGTTCCAGTTTTTAAACTTCTGTGCTTATATCTTTTTGATAAAATTATCAAAGGAATTGTGTGATGAAAATTGTCTCTACCACATTATTTACCATGAGTATCGCTCTTTACTTTTTCTCATTTCCCCTATGTGCGGGAAATGGAAGCTCCGTCGCGAGACACGCAGAAACAGAAGATTATCAGCTTCTATTAGGTAAGACACAGAGGCTTAAGACTAGGGAGGAAAAATTTGCTTTTGCGAGAGATTGTGTTAGTGGGCGAGCAAAGGTTGAGGGAGAAGCACGCAATTTTTCCAGACAGGATCAAGACAGAGTCGCCGTAGAGATTTATAAAACCGTAGATGACCCCAGCTGTCACTACAATCATGCGTTCTTGATCCTAAATAACCGCGCCTATCAGTCTTTAGGCGTTAAGAAAGCCCGCAAAAAGGCAAGAGAGCTTCTTGTGAAAGCTGGAACAGAAAAAGCCAGGACGCTTGTTAGAAAGATGGACGAATTTGACGAACTCAGAAGGTACGATGAAGCTATAGAACGGAAAGGAAGACTTGCCAGAGCGCTAAAAATGTACCTTGCGCCGCGGGAACAATAAACAGGCCTTCATTTAGCCTCTCAAGCTGATCGAAATGAAAAAACAAGATCATTTTTGCAAGAATATCAATGGATTGTAGCCAGATGCGTTCTCGATCTAATGCATCAAGCGGAGTAGTAGATTGTTCCGGTTTTTAAACTTTTGGGCTTATATCTTTTTGATAAAATTATGAAAGTTACTTATTCGATGGTGATTTAGTATAAGATTTGCTCTTGGTATCAAACCTCACTTAACCCTTCTCCAAATAAGCTTCATGACGAAATACATTAAAATTGTAAAAACAAGGAAATAAATTAAGACCTTATATCCCATGCTTTTCCGTGTCTCAAGCTCGGGTTCTGCTGTCCAAGCTAAAAAAGTGACCACATCCTTAGCCATTTGATTGAGGGACGGCTTTTCCCCATTATCATAAGTGACAAGACCATCGATAAGGGGTGGAATCATGGCGATTTGTCCCCCAGGAAACACAGGATTATAATGCATCCCCTTTGCCACTTCCACGTCTTTGGGAGGAGCGGATTCGTATTCTGTTAAAAGGGCGTAAACATAATCAGGACCCCCGACGCGTGCTTTTGTGATCAAAGAAAGATCAGGGGGAAGAGCGCCATTGTTTGCCGCACGTGCGGCTTGTTCATTCTTATAAGGACCCGGGAAAGTATCCGTCGGAAGGGCCGGACGTTCGATAGCGTCTCCCTCATCATTCACGGTTGCAATTTTATATTCAGCCGCAATGGCTTTTATTTCTTCAGGGGTGTAGCCCAGCGCCGCTAAGTCTCGAAATCGAAGATGTTTAAGGCCATGACAAGCCGCACACACCTCCTTATAAATTTGAAACCCCTGCTGCAGGTCTTTCCGATCAAAGGTTCCAAAAGGGCCTTGAAAAGACCAGGTTTGGTAAGAAAGAGAAGGCGTGTCATTCCCTAAAAGGGGGCTGAGGCTGCTTAAAAAAAACAGGACAAAAAAACGCTTTCTTTTTTTAGGATGTTTAACTTGGCTGATACTTGCAGGAAGCGGAAGCGGCTTTTCGTACATTCCTAAAAGGGGTAGCATGATAAAAAAGAAGCTAAAATAATAAAAGGTCGTGATTTGGCCTAAAAATTGATTAGAAATCCCCGTGGCTTCATAGATATAATCAGGTGAATGCCCCCCTACATATCCTAAAATAAGGCAATCCACCACAAAGGTCCAAAAAACCCATTTAAAAATAGGACGAAAGGTGGCACTACGCACTTTTGATCGATCTAACCAGGGGAGGAAAAACAGAACAAGGACAGCCCCAAACATGGCAATAACGCCAAAAAGCTTGTTGGGAATGGACCTCAAAATGGCATAAAAAGGCAAAAAGTACCATTCAGGCACGATGTGGGGAGGAGTCACCAAGGGGTTAGCCGGAATGTAGTTATCAGGCTCCCCAAAAAAATTCGGATTAAAGAAAATAAAATAAGACCAAATCAACGCAAACACGCCTAAGCCAAACAAGTCTTTTACGGTGTAATAGGGATGAAATGGGATTTTATCGGTGGGCTCTTTGCACTCAATTCCTACAGGATTATTCGACCCATGCTGGTGAAGAGCAATGAGGTGTAATCCCACAACAGCGATAATTAAAAAAGGAAACAAATAATGGAGAACAAAAAACCGGTTGAGGGTGGGACTATCAACCGAAAATCCACCCCATAACCACTCCACAATAGCGTCTCCAAAAGGAAAGACGGAGAAAAGATTGGTGATCACGGTGGCTCCCCAATAGCTCATTTGTCCCCAGGGCAACACATACCCCATAAAGGCCGTTGCCATCATAAGGATCAGAATCACAACGCCTAACATCCACAAGAGTTCTCGGGGGGCTTTGTAAGAGCCATAATAAAGTCCACGGAACATATGGATGTACACAACAATAAAGAACATGCTGGCTCCATTGGCATGCAAATAACGCATAAACCAGCCGTAATTCACATTGCGCATGATGTATTCCACACTATCAAACGCTTTGTCCGCCGCAGGATCATAGTGCATGGCCAGAAAAATCCCGGAGATGATCATCACCATCAGCGTAATGCCCGCAAGGGACCCAAAATTCCACAAATAGTTTAAATTCTTTGGCGTAGGATATTTGGTAAGCTCACGATCAATAAAGGTGAACACAGGAAGACGATAATCAATCCACTCCCTCAAATTTGTGAAAATTTTCATGCCTCTCCCTCCCCCATCCCAATGCGAATGGTGGTGTCTGTTAAAAACGTATAAGGAGGAATGACAAGGTTAAGGGGAGCTGGCCCGCGCCTTACCCGTCCCGAGGTATCATAAAGAGATCCGTGACAAGGACACAACCATCCCCCGTACTTCCCTCGATTTTGCGTGGGGGTGTTGCCCGTGGGAATACATCCTAAATGCGTACAAATCCCGACCACAATCAGCCAGGGGGTGTGGTCTTTTTTAACGCGCTCCTTGTCCGGCTCGGGGTCGATTAAATCGGAAAGAGGTGTTTTCTCTGCCTCTTGAATTTCAGCAGCCGTGCGGTGGCGGACAAAAATAGGTTTTCCCCGCCACACAACCGTAATGGCCTGGCCCTCGGGAATGGGGGCTAAGTCCACATCCACGGTGGATTGGGCTAAAATATCTGCTGCGGGATTCATGCTGTCAATAAAAGGCCACGCAAAATAAGCTGCTCCCACAGTGCCCACAGCCCCTGCTGTTAACAGCAGGAAGTCCCGGCGCGTGGGGTCTTTTTTGAGAGCATTCTCAGAAGATGTCTTGGTCATTTTTTAGCGCTATGCATAGTTCTTGGATTATATATTTATAGCTTAAAAGGATTGAGGCAAGAAATCAAACTTTCCGATTGGCCATTTGAATCTTCAGATTCATGTAAGGCAATCTATGGGACAGGCAGGACGGAAAATGGTTGAAGATCATTTTACTGTGGACAAAATCAATGCTGAGACGATGAGGTGCTATTAACTGTCCCGATAATACCTATAGCCTGCTCATCTGAGTGGTAAGCAGGCTATAAGTCTTATCAATTACCGGCGAGCTCTCTCCTTAGGGAAAGCAGTAACAGCGCACGCTTGATTGGGACTAATACTCGTAATGCATTTAGAAAGTGCTCCAATAAGTGGAGCAATGCACGAGATGCTGCCAGCGCAAGCAGTATAGCTGGTGTTAAACGTGTTAGCGCAGTTGATTGCACACTGTTGATCTATGGTTGCTGTAAGTGCTGAGCTTGAGGAATTTGGAGGACAAACGTCGGGAGGAACAGGGAAAGTTTGACCAATGCCGTTAGGGCTGGTAGAACCTATAAGTGCGGTTACGGCAGCTTGGATACATGTAGTGGGTGGTTTTTGACTCATGCAAGTAACAAAGGTGGAGTTAAATGTGTTAATGCAATTGACGGCACATTGTTGCTCTATCCATAGTTGTGCCCGTCCCTCTCCTTCAAAAGAGCCTAAGAGGATAGCAAAGCTAAAAGCCATTTTGCTTAGCTGCTTACTAATTTTCGTCATGATTTTTCTCCGTGCATAAGGGTTTTGGTAATCTTGAATGATAGAGCAAAAGAGTTAACTTTTCGTAAAGTTTCTTAGCGTTTGATGAGAGGTCAGTTTTTCTGGACAAATTCGCCAACTGCTGCTATTATGTAAGCATATGGCGGAGGAGTAAATGCAGACACAAGCAGTCGTTAGGGATTTGGGAGGAAGGGCAGTCTTCCATAAGCAGGTCTCTTCAGATGTAGAGTTGGTAAACATCGTTCATGCGGGCTTGCCCTTTGATTCCTTGGAATATGTTCTGAAAGAGCGAATCCTCTCGAAGGAAGAAGTCTTGAAACTCGTGACCACCCAAAGGTCGTGGGACCGGCGGAAAGCATCAAATAAGCTCTCCGAGGAGGAGTCAGATAAACTTGTGCGCTTCCTAAGAGTCCGTGCTTTTGCTCACCAAATTCTTGGGGATGAGGATGCGGATCATTGGTTGAGAACCCCAAACCCTCTTTTGGAAGATAAAAAGCCCATTGAGTTGTTGGATTCCGACATAGGCACCCACCTCGTTGAATCCCTCATTGGCCGCATTGCTTATGGAATCATTCATTAATGCATGTGTGGCGGTTATGCAAAGCGGAGCATGAAGATCTCTCTGGAACAGGTGCTTTTATCTATGGGGGTAGGTGGAATTCTGAAGGACATAACGTTGTTTATACGGCCTCTCACTTATCCCTTGCCTGTTTAGAGAGTTTGGTCGGATTACCTCAGCTCAGGATTCCAAAAGGGTTCATTTTTTTAAAGATACATGTGCCTCCTGAAACAAATGTGACGGAATTTAAAGGAGATCTCACTCAGATAAAGAAGAAAGACTATTGTCAGAAAATAGGGAATGCTTGGCTTGAACAAGGGAACTCGGCGATTTTAGTGGTTCCATCCGTTATTGTTCCGCAGGAAAATAATGTTCTTATTAATCCGCGTCACGTGGACGCCAAGACAATAAAGGTTTTAGAAAGGGCTCAATTTGAGTTTGACCCCAGATTGTCGAAGTAGACTGATACTAAATCACCATCAACTTGGCAACATGTAAGGAAACTAAAGAATTATCCTATTTTGTCATCCCCTGCTGTGGCAGGGAATGACACCGAGTGGTAGGTTTAAGGCATCTTCAAGTACAAGGGATATAGCTCTGGGATGACATTTAAGAAAAACACACCTAGGCACTTTCAAGTGAGCTGACCCTCTCTCCTGCCAGCTTCCATTTATGTTTACGATATTTTATATCTCTTTAAAAAATATCGTAATCCATATGAAAATGAGGAGGCAAATTCAAGAGGATGAGAGAAATGAATGAGAGGAAGCGGAGGTGGGTTAAAACGCATATTCTCAAGTATCCTTCTCTTCTGTTGTCAACAACATAGTTGATGATAAGAGCAGGATTACCTTGATAAATTACTAATTCGATAGTGGTTTTGTAGGGGAGCTCTTTACCACACATCACTTAGGGGCCCACGCCCTAAATATTCATCAAGGCGTCGTTTTGTGCCCGGCGACATATCGGGGGGAAGAGTATCCAAGGAAAACCATTGAGCGTCCAAAATTTCCCGGGATTTCACGTCTTTTTTTGTAAAATCTTTGCAGAGGTAAAGGGCGACGTAATCATCTCTTTTGTGGCGTTTATTGTGATAAAATCCGAATAGAGTGGGAGTTTGAGTGGGCGTTACGCCTGCTTCTTCTTGGAGTTCTCGCCTTAAGGCTTGGAGGGGAGATTCTCCTTTGTCGACGCCACCGCCAATGGTGTACCAGCCTGGTGTATAGGTATGTTTCACCAATAAAATTTTGCCGTCTTGAATGACAAGAGCGCGGGCCCCCATTGTTTTGCGAGAGAAAAAAGAAAGAAGAACGTTTTTAATATCCCAAAGAGCGCGGAGCATGGACGGTTCCTTTAACGAAAAACTGTTACCTATGTCTTCGGTACACTCTGTTCTCATGTGTCCGGTATGGACAAGCAACACTCTGGCGTGCCCGAGAGGATTCGAACCTCCGACCCCAAGATTAGGAATCTTGTGCTCTATCCTGCTGAGCTACGGGCACTTTGTCCCTCTTATATAACCCTCCTCAGAAAGAGGCAAGCTTAGGAAAGGGAGAGAATATTCTCTCTCCCTCCCTTTTTTTCTTAACGTTGTATTGATGGATTAAAAGAGGGATCTTTCTTGATCCCTCTTTTATCTTCAAAATCGACGTGATCAACGGCTCGTCATGTTCAAGGGCACTACATAAGTAGCACCTTGCCCTTCTACGTAGAGCATATGAGGGTGCATGCGGCTGGCATACCAATAGGATCCATTCCAATAAGAGGGGGTGTAGCCTGCAAGAGCAGTCGCCTCACTTTGAGGATACCAGAAGTAACCCCCATGATAGACGTAAGGGTAGTTGGAGGCTCCACAACAATAATACTCAAGATTACAGCCTTGTGCAGGAGGAAACGTTACATGCCCCTCTGCCCTAGGAGCTACAGGAGCCTTATGATGAGGATGATGTTTGTGATGCTGCTTCTTATGAGCGTGATGCTTCGGTGGTTGAGCGTGACATGGCTGAGCGGGATTCATCTTAGAGGGCTGTGCCATAGGCATCATTGGTTTTTGTAACGGCATTGCGGGAGCTGGGGCCATCACCTTCGCTGGCGGTGTCCCTGGAGCTAATAAGGGTGCTGGAGCTGGGCTCGCAGGCTTACTAACTGGAGCTATAGGTTTGCTCATTGGAGCAGCTGGAGCTGCTGGATTTTGTGGTTGTGCATTCGCTGCAAATGCCACACCTATGGCAAGGACAGAAGCAGCTCCTAAAAGTAGATTTTTCATTTAAAACTCCTTTTGTTGTGTGTGCTTGTTTCAAGAAAATTAAGAATCTCTTAATAAAAGAAACGATAGCAACAAAAGATTAAATTTTAGTAAAAGTGTGGCTTCTTTTTTAGCCCGCAAAAATCCTTATTTCGAGAGCTCTTTTATCTCAATAGTGCCGGACATGCCCGGTAATAGTTTATGGTCTGGGTTGCTAAGAACCGCTTCAACTTGCACGTTTTGAGTTGCAGGATTAAATTTTGCATTAACAGAGGTAATTTTCCCTTTAAACTCCAATTTTGGATAAGCATCCGTCTTAAAATAAACAGCTTGATGTGTCCAAATATGCGCAAAAAGAGATTGCGGAAGATAAAAATCCACATAAATGGGATCAAGCGATTGAAGCGTGACGATTTTATCTCCTGCATCTAAATACTGGCCCAAGTTAACGGCAGAAATTCCCAAGCGCCCCTCAAAAGGGGCACGAATAACTTTCTGCGCAACCATGGCTTCTTGCTCCAGCACATCTGCTTTCTTGCTTTTAAGATCAGCCAGATCTGCATCAAGATCGGCACGGCTTACCCCTTGAATAGAAAATTGCTCATTGTCACGGGCATAAGTAATCTGAGCTAACTCAGCGGTGGCTTGGAGAGATTTTAGCTTCGCAATCTCAGGATCCGAAGTCAGGGTTACAATGACGTCACCTTTTTTAACAGACCCGCCAGAGACGCACTCTATGGTTTTGATAAGACCAGCACTTTCTGTTGTTACGTCAACGCCGTTGATAGCCCGTAAAATTCCAGTAATTTCTCCCTTTTGAGACGATGCGGGTTGAGATGTATCATCCGATGAGGTTGCGTCCGTTTTCTCCTTAGAGGCAAGGACACGATATCCAAAAACTCCTCCTACAAAGAGCCCCGCAAGGATTAAAACAATGAAAAAACGCCTATACATTTATTCTTATTTTCCTGTTCCACAAATTGAGGGGCGGTTCCACCAACCTCCCCCTAAGGCCTGAAAAAGAGCCGCTGTATCTGCATAACGACTCGCTTGAGCTTGAATACGACTAATGCGCGCATTCAAATACTGGCGTTCCGCATCTAACATATTCAAGTATCCTACAGCTCCCACTCGATATTGATCTTGCGTTAGCTGAAAGGTGCTCCATGTTGCCTCTTCGGCTTCCGTTTGATAGCAAAGCTGTTCCGCATCAATTTCAAGCGCCCGAAGGGTATCTGCCACATTTTGGAAAGCTTGCAAAACCGTTTGTTGATATTGTGCAAAAACTTGTTCAAAAGCAGCAATAGAGGCTCTACGCTTGGCCATAAGGGCGCCTCCTTGAAAAATGGGTTGAGTAAGACTTCCTAAGATATTCCAAAGCACATTATCCCCATTAAAAAGTCCAGGAAGAAAGTTTGAAGACCACCCATAAGCTCCTGAGAGTGTAATTTGAGGAAAGAGATTAGCTGTGGCAACACCAATTTGAGCACTCGCTGCATGAAGAAGTTCTTCTGCTGCTCGAACATCTGGGCGTTGACGAACAAGAACTGAGGGTAAACTTACGGGAAGATCCCGTGGTAACGTTAAGTCCTCTAGCTTAAAGATGGGGAGATGGCTTTCACTGGGGTATTCTCCAATCAACACAGACAGAGCATGGCGTGTTTGAGAAAGAGATTTTTGCAAGGGAGACAGGGAAGCACGCATTTGAGATAGCTGGGCCTGTTGTGCGAAGACATCTGAGCGAGAAATGGCTCCCAATTGAAATTTCTTTTCCGTAATGTGAAGGGTTTTTTCTTGTAAATTAATAAGCTCTTTTGTTGCCTGAAGCTGCGCCCGCAGAGAAGCTTCCGTAATAGCGGATGTCACAATATTGGAGGTTAATGTCAAAAATGTCGCTTCTGTTATAAATTTTTGGTAGTCAGTTTGTGCACGTGAGGCCTCAATTTGACGTCGAATCCCTCCAAAAGCATCTAAAGTATAAGTCACGTTTATGGAGGCATTATAAAGGTTAAATGTAGTGAGATCCTGGGCGTTTTGAGGTCCAAATTGATTTCCGCTAAAGGATTGCCGTTGATAGGAAGGTTGAACCGATACAAAAGGAAACAGAGATGCAGCGGAGACGCGTAAATTTTCATCGGCTTGACGCCACGCAGCTTGAGCAGCTTGTAAATTAGGGCTATTCTTCAGGGCTCTTTTAATGAGCTCATTTAAAGCACAAGAGTGAAACAAACGCCACCACTCAGCAGGAATATCTTTTCCCGCAATAAAGCACTGAGCTTGCCCCCCGACTCCTTTCGTTTGTGATGTTTTACAGGGGAGCGGGTTTTCCGTGTAAGAAGATGTTGTAGGAGGACAAGGCTTTTCAAAGTCTGGTCCTACGGCACACCCTCCTAAGCATAAAGCTATGCCCACCATTAAGCCAAATTGCTTCATGTGATTTTTTTATAATTTTTTTGTTTATGTTCCTTGTGATAATAGCCCATTTTTCCTTACGGAGATATAGTTTTTTCATAAAAAGACGCTTGCCAAGTTCCCTTCTCTGCAGAAAGTTTTATAAAAAAATATCTTCCATTTTTTTATAAAACTATTTATAATTTGTTAAGTTAATAAATTATTAAAAATATTCACATCATGCTTTATTATGAATCTCTACGGATTTCTTTGCCAGACCTTATTGGATGTTTAGGAACTTTTGTTGTGCTTGTTGCCTATATCTTGCTGCAAACACAAAAGCTGCGCTCTGACGGGATCCTTTTTTCTTTTTTAAATTTAATCGCGGCCGTTATGATCTTAACTTCCTTATTGTATGCGTGGAATTTTGCCGCCGTTATGATGGAGGTTTCCTGGGGCATCCTTAGCTTTTATGGGCTGATAAAGGGAATTTTTGCTTACAAATTTAGAGTTTCTCAAGAGGCCACTTAATAAATGACCCTTACTGCACGTAGCTTTGGATAAGAAAATATTCTGCTGCTTTTTCATCTTCCAACCATTCTGCATGTGTTAATAGATGTTCTTTTTGAAAGTCTGCAACTTTTGGATCAGGAAACCCTGCAATTAACTCCATGCCTTTAAAGAAAATCCCTAAAAAAGGAATCCCGTGGCGCGCGCACGCCTCTTTCACATCACACAAGTACTCCTCTCGATCATCGATCAGAACAATCTGAGCAGGGGTTTGAGTTTCTAAGAAAATATCAATAACATCCCCTTTTGTATAGGAACCCGTAATAAAAATACCGTGGGAAAAGGTGATGGGACAGGGTTGTAGGAGGTCGTCCTTTAGAACACTTTTGACCTCCCCCTTAAAAGAGGGAGTAAAAGAGATCCCTTTGTGAGTGAGCTCATCATAGCGCCACTGTTCCATAGAGGGAATGGCACCAATGGGCCCTGTTTCCATTTTTGTTAAAGCATAAACGGGGTGCTTTTCTTTTAAGGTGTTTATAAGTTTTGGCCATTCTTCAGACACAAGCATCGTTTCTCGTTGCAAACGCCAATGGCTTAGAATCTCTTCAAAATTTGGAATCTTATCTCGATTCTTTTTCAGATCATCAATAAGGAAACGGTGAGGGCTGGCCCAATGGAATACTTTTGATTTTGGCGTAATGAGGGTGTCATCTACATCTATAAAAATGACGGTTCCCTCTTGAAGGGGTGCAAGGGCATTTTGAAGCTGCTGAAGAGTGTGCACTATAATAATTTTTCCTCACTATTGTGGGCTAAGACCGAAGAAGAGACACACATAAAATGAAAGAGGAAAAGGATATTAACAAACTTCTTCATGGGGTTTTCTTTGGATATCGCCTTCTTCCACTTGTAAAGGCAAAGAAGACCTGATCACCTTAAAACAATTCTGCTTTTCATCATATTCTTCAAGAAGTCCCCTTTTCATATCAAAGTTCCAGGCATGGAGAGAAAGCGACCCTTCCTTAATTTTGGTCGCAATCCATGGAAAGGTTTGTAAATTTTTTAAAGAGTTAATCAAGGAATACTGACCACACAGAATGACCTTCTCTTCCAAAGGCCTGTCCTTATGATGGTCACAAACCGCATCATGGGCTGGCTTTGCAAGCTCCATCCATTTTGTAAGAAAGCCTTTTTGCCCATAGGTTTCTGAAGAGTGCTCTAAAAGCGTTTGAATGCCACTGCATTGGGTGTGGCCAAAAAGAATAATGTGGTGGATGTCAAGGACACACACACCGAATTCTAAGGCCGCACTTGTTCCATGATAAGATTGATCATCCTCATAAGGAGGGACAAGATTAGCAACATTGCGAACAACAAACAAATCACCTGGCTCACAATTCATAATAAGAGCCGGATCTACCCGAGAGTCAGAACAGGCAATCATAAGAATCTTTGGCTGTTGCCCACCACGCACAAGTTCTGTGAAGGCAGAATTTCCATCGCTGAAATACTGCTCTCGAAATTTTTGATATCCCTCAATAAGGGCGGAAATTTCTTTTTGCATCCGAAGAACTTAAATGATTTTGCAGGCCTCGTCAAAGGAAAGCCGCGGCGCGCGCGGTCCAGGCAAACCTGCGGGATCACCATAGGCCAAATTGCAGAGAAAGTTAGACTTAAATCGACCCTCAGGGAAAAATTCCTTATCCGCCCCCTCATTGGAAAACCCAGACAGAGGACCACAATCAAGACCACAGGCCCGGGCGGAAAGGATAAAATATCCTCCCTGAAGGCTACTATTACGAAAGGCGGTCTCTTGAATAAAATCTGGTTTCCCTGCAAACCATTCCCTTGCTTGCGCAAAGGGGAAAAGATATGGCAAGTGCTCGTAAAATTCAATGTCATAGGCCAAAAGTGCTACAACAGGAGCGACCATTGTTTTTTCTAAGTTTCCTGGGGAGAGGTGAGGCCTTAGCCGCTCTTTCGATGCCTTTGACCTTAGAAAAAGAATCCTTAAAGGGGAGCAATTGGCACTCGTAGGGCCTAAGCGCATAAGATTATAAAGGTCTTCTAATATCTCATTCGACACCACGCGATCTTGCCATTGATTGTGGATTCTGGCGTCATGAAAAAGCTGATCTAAACACTCTTCGGCGATTTTTCCCATGGTGCGCTCTCTCATTTATTTTAATTCTTACCTATTTTAAGAAAAGACAGTTAAGAGTTTGTTAATGGAGAGAAAATTACAAAATTATTTCCCAGTTTGTCATCAACTCTGTTTTTGACAAGGGAGGAGAATCATACTTGAGAATATACTGCTCCTGAATGAAAGTGCGTATTTTCCATTGTCGTCCCCTGCTGTGGCGGGGATCCAGTAATTAATGTCATCCCGAACCATGTCCTCGACTCCGATCGGGGATTGTTTCGGGATCTCGTTGGCAAGGAGATGCTGAAACGAGTTCAGCATGACAATGGTTGTTCTGGATTCCCGCCACAGCAGGGGATGACAATGGAAAAATTGCAACAAAAGCCCACACTTTCAACTTGAACGGGTATAGTTGATGACAAGGATGGGGTGAATTTTGCAGTTTCCTCTGGAAATTATATTTCTATCCATGGGGGGGAAGGCCTCGAATGCCTACCCGTTTAATACGTCTTGAATCTGCTTCAATAATTTCAAATTCAACGCCAGACGGATGAGAGACAAGCTCTCCTCGTTGAGGAACACGATCGGTGAGATGGAAAACAAGTCCCCCCACCGTATCAATATCTTCTTCTTTTTCTTCCTCTGTGCGGAGAGGACCGATCTGTTCCTCTAAATCCTCAATGTCCATACGGCCATCCACAACGATAACGTCATCGGGTCTTTTAAAAAAGTAAAGGGGATTGCTCATTTGAGCAACATCTTGGATGTCCCCCACGATTTCCTCGACCAAATCTCCCATGGTGACAAGACCATCCACACCGCCATACTCATCCACCACAATGGCTACTTTTTCTCCTGAGGATCGCATTTTAAGAAGCAAATCTAAAACACGCATACTGGGTGAAATAAAATCAATCTTGTGGAGGTGATCTTGAAGCTTAAACGTCTTTGACGTAACTTCAAGAAGATCTCGCAAGTGAACATACCCCAAAATTTCATCTAAGGTTTGACGATACACAGGAAGACGCATGACCTTGTTCGTTTTAAAAGTATTTTTAACATCCTCCAGAGAACTCTCATAAGAGACAGCAATAATCTCGGCCCGTGTCATCATAAGGTCTTTTGCTGTCAAATCCCGCAAGTGCAGGATATTTGTGAGCATCTCTCTCTCATCAGGGGCAAGAGAAGTATCTTCTACCTCTTCTTCCTCAATGAGCTCTTCAAGGGTTTCTCTTAAAGATCCTTCTCCCTCTTTTTTCTTAAAAAAAGAGTAAAAAAATGTGAACCACTCCTTCATCGATCCTCATAGGGGTTTGCAATATTAAGGCTTTCTAAAATTTGGATTTCTAATGTCTCCATTTTCTCAGCCGCTTCTTCTTTTTCATGATCATATCCTAAAAGATGTAAAAAGCCATGAACAATCAAGTGAAGAGTATGATGAAGAAGAGAAATGCCAGACTCAACGGCCTCTTTTTGTACTGTTTCGTAGGCCAAAATGATATCGCCCAGTTCTTCTTTTTCTTCAGAAGGGAAAGACAAAACATTAGTGGGCTTATCTTGATGGCGGAATTTTTTATTAAGTCCTTGCACTTCCTTGTCGTCTGTGAAGACAACGCTGACCTCTCGCTCTGAAAAATCTTCACTCACAAGAGAGGCTATTTTTTCAAAAGCACGCTGGATATCTTCTTGCCAAGAAGACGGAAGGTTTTCCCATCTCTCATCAAAACAGATAACATTAAGAAGAGGTTTTCGTGAGACCATAAGCTCTAAGGGTGTGGAAGAAGATTGGATGAAACTCATCTCGTGACTAAAAAGCCTCAAGAACCTCTTGAGGCTTTTATTGATTTAAAAAACATCAGATTATCTTAGGGCTGACTCGTATTACTAAAGCCTTTATTGCCATCTATGTCATAATAATCAGATTCAGCAGGGTTTAAAATCCCTTGTTGGGGGGGAGAGAAAGACGCCACAGCACTAGGACTCTGAGCTGAAAGATAAGTACTTTCAACGAGTCCTATGCAATTTTGCCAGGCTTGTTCATTTTCAGAAGAATTAGTAAAGCAATCTTGTATCCCACTATAGCAATCAATAGAGGCTTGATCAGGTGCGCTTGGGCCGCATCCGCTGAGGCTTGGGGGAACTTGCAGTTGAGCCTTAGCACTATCCATAAGGCTAAATGTTACAACAGCCATCGACAATAAAACGAAATTTTTCATGAGCATAGTCTCCCTATAATTTTTATAACATAATAATATATTCTACATTACGTGACAACACTTTATGGTGTCAATTAATCCTTTTTAAAAAAATGTTCTTTTTTACGCTAGGGAGCAAGCCTTCTTCTAGGAAAGAAACTTACTTCGTTTCTAGGTGGTTACCATCACTTCCTTCTTTGAATCTCCCCTCAGCAATAAGATCTGCAGCTTCACTAGTAGGAATCTGCAGAGTTTCCGCCGTTTGAAAAACGTGAAGGAGCGTCTCAGGTATTTTTTTCACATGACGTATGACACGCTCAGAATCATAAGAAGGCCCTTCATAAGAAACATTGATAATGCCTCCTGCATTAATAACATAATCAGGAGCATATAAGATTTGTTTATCAGCTAAGATTTTTCCATGAATGTTGGCATCGAGTTGGTTGTTGGCAGACCCTGCAACAACGACGCATTTCAGCTGGGGAATAGTGTGATCATTGAGAATGCCTCCAAGAGCACAGGGAGCAAAGACATCGGCCTCAACTCCATAAATAGCATCAGGTAAGACAGCGCGTGCTTTAAATTTTTCAACGACCTTATCTACAAGCTTATGATTGATGTCGGTCACAATCAACTGTGCCCCTTCTTTAGCTAAAAGCTTACAGAGATGATACCCAGCGTGACCAAGGCCTTGAATGGCAATTTTGACACTATCAAGAGATGACTTTTGAAGACGATATTTTACAGAAAGACGGATTCCCTCACATACACCAATAGCTGTAAAAGGAGAGGGATCCCCACTCCCTTTCGACCCTCCAAGGGCATAAGAAGTGGTTTCCAAGATTGAATCCATGTCCTCAACAGAGGTGCCGACATCTTCAGCTGTAATATAGTGCCCGCCAAAACCTTCAATACATTTTCCAAGAGCGCGCAGCAAAGCGGGAGACTTGTCCTTGGACGCGTCTCCCATAATAATGACTTTTCCTCCACCAAAAGGGAGATTAGCCATTGCCGCTTTGTAGGTCATTCCTCGAGACAGCCGCAACGCATCCGTAATAGCTTGTTGTTCATCAGCATAAGCCCACATACGACATCCCCCTAAAGCTGGACCCCGGTAGGTATTGTGGATGGCAACAATGGCTTTTAGCCGCGTCTCTTTATCATAGAAAAATGTAACTTGCTCGTGGCAATCAAAATCAACGGCCGTAAAAATTGACATTTTTTTCCCTTCTTCGCACCCCTTTTGGAAGAAGGATAAGCACTTAATGTTAATTTTTAACTAAGGATTAACAAGCAAGCATCTTGATCTCACCGAAATACAAGCTACACTCATATAAATTTAAGGAATAATTTAAATGACCCCTCCCCTATTACGATCAGCATGCGCAGCATTTTTTTGACACAACGATCGTTTATGATTTTTCTTCCCTTTACGACCTCTTTCTCCCTCACCTTCCGAAAGGAGCAAAAATATTAGATGCAAGCTGTGGCTCTGGAAGAGATAGCAAATTCTTTCTTGATCAAGGATATAATGTCGTCGCGTTTGATGGATCTCAAGAACTGGTTAAGCGAGCAACGCACCTAACGGGCCTCCCTGTCCACCATCAACTTCTTTCCCAGGTCAATGACCATGAAGAGTTCGACGGAATTTGGGCTAGTGCCTCTCTCCTTCATGTGCCCAAGAATGAGCTATTAACGGTTCTAGAAAAACTTAAAAAAGCGCTTAAGCTTAAAGGAATTTGGTACATGTCCTTTCGATATGGAGACGGTGCGCATGATGAAGGCGACCGCTATTTTTATGATCAAACCGAGGAATCCCTTACAACAATATTAGACCAACTCGGGGGAGTGACACTCCTACATATGACTATCCCCGAAAGTTTAAAAAGCCGCCGCGGCTATAAATTCGTCGCCTGTGTCGTCCAGAAGAGTTAGGATTTTGTCATATTGAGTCTGAATTGCAAGAAAAAGATGCCGCGGTTAAGAAATTTTTAAACAATGGCGATTATTCTTATGAGAAATCATTTTATTAATCATGTACAACCTCCTAAGCAGGATGTTATGAAACATAATACATTCAAAATTACAATGTTTGTCATTTTTAATATTCTAATGACAAACAAACTTCAGAGTTACAATTCTTGCAATTGCTATAGCGATATTTATTGTTCACAATTGGTTGGCGATTCTCTTAATGCTTGGTATCCAACCAGTCCTAATGAGTGTAGTACTTTTTGTAAAAATAATAATGGAAATTATTATACCTATATAGATGATAACGGCTGCACTACAACATGTTTGCCAAGCCAGTGCACACCGCCGACTTCATCAAAAAAAGAAAGCCTTCTTAAGAATAAACGGTAAGCGCACTAAATATTAAAAAATACTAGGAAAGCTAGGACGCCGCACCCCTTTTATAAGTCTTTGAATCTTCAAGATGAATTTGCTTCATGTGCTCTTCAAAAAGGCACGCCTCTGTGAATGTCATAATCTCTGCTGATGCATGATCAAGAGTGAGCTTGCCATTGAGGTGATCCATTTCATGCTGAAACACTTTAGCTTCAAATCCTTCAAGGACATCTTCGATCCACTGACAATTTACCCCCTGATAACGTACCTTAATTTTCTCCCATCGATCAATGTGCGTGCACCGAAGGGGAACAGAAAAACAAGCCTCTTCACCCCTTACAAACGACGTTCCGACAGGCTCCATCGAGGGATTAATGACAATCCTTAAGCCCGCGGTTGTTCGATCAGGTGTATAAATAAAAATGGGAAGAGACATGCCAATTTGCGGAGCAGCAAGACCGGCTCCTCCTCCTAAAACCTTATCCCGTACATAAAGGAGCTTTTGGACAGCAGGCTCGACACAGGCCCAGTCTGTTTCTTCTATAAAAGAGGTTGGCGTCCGAAGAACATGTGTGAGATCCCCATCGCACGTGACAATCTCTTTATACTGTTGAGAGGCATAGCTTGTCATAGGGATTCCGTTAGGCACACTTTTTAGATTTTATATTTAATCATATCTTATGCATGTTTAATAAAAAAGTTATTTATTAAAATGGCCAATCGAAAAAGATGACGTCACTCAAAAACTTTGATAGGATCATAAATATAAAATTTGAGACGTGTGCCTAGTCTTTATCCAAGTCATCTTTTTTCTCACGAGGGTTCTATGGCGAAAATGATCACTCATCTCTCTCATAGAGGGATTGTAGAAATTCAAGGGGAGGATAAGTCGACATTCCTCCAAGGATTAATCACGAATGATATTGCCGAGGTTACGCCGGATCGCGCCATATATGCGACCCTTTTAACGCCCCAAGGACGGTTTCTTTATGATTTTTTTATCAGCGAAAGAGAGGAATCCTATTTTCTGGAAACAGACTCTGCTCGCCTTGAGGCTCTTGTCAAAAAACTAAGCCTTTATAAGCTACGCTCACACGTCACGCTCACCCCCCGCCCCGGCCTGAAGGTTTATGCCCTGTGGGGAGAAGGCGTGGCGCTTTCTCTTGGATTAACGGAAGAGAGAGGAAAAGCGCATGAAGGGGTATTCATGGACCCGCGTCTTGTGGAGCTTGGGGCACGAACTCTGGGAGAGATCGATCACAAAGACTTTCAGGCGGCGTCTTTGGAAGACTACAACACACACCGCCTGATATTAGGTGTTCCCGAGGGAGGAGAAGACTTAATTCCTGAAAAATCAATTCCTTTAGAATCAGGCCTTGATGAGCTTCACGCCATCAGCTGGACAAAGGGGTGTTATATGGGGCAAGAGCTCACAGCGCGCACAAAGTATCGAGGCCTTGTGCGAAAGCGTCTTTTTCCCGTTACCATCGAGGGAGACGCCCCCTCTTTTGGAGCAGAAATATTTAAAAACGATACCTCTGTGGGCGAAATGCGGAGCCATTCTGGCTCACAAGGTCTCGCTCTTCTACGTATTGAAGCCCTTAAAGAGCCAGGAGATTTCAGAAGCGAGACGGCCGTGCTGAAACCTTACATTCCCTTTTGGATGCGTGTTGAAGATCCGGTGTGATCAAGCGCCACAAACTCTGTAAAAGCGCCAGGGAGAAGTTGATCCATCGATACTGTCGTGTATCCCTTAGGGCCCTTATAAATAATCAGAGTTTCAGGCGTACTAAATTCTTGAATCACCTGACGGCAAGCGCCACAGGGAGGACAGGGAATGTCTGCTTTTGTGGTAACAGCGATGGCTTTAATCTTTGCTTGGGGGCCTTTTTCTGCAATCATCCTGAAAACAGCTGTTCGTTCGCCACAATTGGCTAAACCATAGGAAATATTTTCCACATTGCAGCCTGTGAAAAAATCACCAGCATCAGTGAGGATAGCCGCCCCCACCGCAAACTTTGAATAGGGAACATAAGCTTTTTCTTGGGCTTCTTTGGCAAAAGCAATCAGTTTTTGTTCCATGTCTTTTGTAATCATTTTGACCTCCATATAAGTCTTGGTTAGCGCCTGGTGAGGACTTAGGTTTTTAAGTCTTTTAATACTCCCATAAGGGTCATGGGGGTTAAAGGAGACGGTTAAAACCCAAACTTCATATAAAAAGTGCGCGCTTCTTCAGAAATTGCATGAACAAGAAGAGCTCGAACACCTACAAGAGACGCTAAATGTTTTCCTTAACAGAAAACAAAGCATTTCTAGGTCAAGGATGACAAGGAAGAAATTTTCTCCTTATCCAAAACTCGGGTTAGCGTCTTTTCTTAAGATAGTCTGCAGGAGTGAGAATGGTTATGTTGCAAATTTTTTTCCCATAGAATTTGCCAAAATCTTTTACATCTCCTGTAATCAAGTAATCTGCTTTAATAAAAATAGCAGCCAATAAAATTGGAATATCTTTCTCTCTTAAGGCTATATTTTCTGGAAGGCTTATCTCTTTATGGTAAGGCAAACATTCCTCAACTTCTATAAGAAGGCTTTGCAACCGTTCTTTTTGGTGCGATGCATCAAGATTGCGCCTTGCTTCTTCTATAGCGTAAGTTGAAGAAACAAGCTTAACAGAATCAAGTTTCCATAGTTTTAAAATCCCAGAATCTTCACGATACGCCGCAGAAAACAACACATTTGCATCTAAGAACAGAATGTCTTCTTTCATTATTTTTTATTTATCAATGAGAAGGTTTATGATGCACAATGGTATCAGGATCCACACCTAGTTTGCAAACTTCTTCGCGTGCTTTCTCATAGTCCTTTGAATCTACGGCATTAGAAAGAATAAATTCCGCTTTTCTTTCGGGAGAATAATTTTCAATGGGAAGAGCAATCGCCGGAACAATTAAAATACCATCACCATGATCTTCAGCGATTAAAAGATCTCCTTCATGAACGCCAAAACGTCTTCTTAATGAAGCTGGAATGACGATTGTGCCTCTTTTTCCGACGGTCATTACTTCTGTTTTCATGTGGATTCCCTTTACAAATACTCTTCATCTTTCAAGTATAAATATATCAGATTGTCTGAATATCTGCAAATATTTTCTATTTTCCTCCCGCAGCCTTCTCAAAAGCATCCGTTACGGCACTTACCGTAAGGATCTCGGGCAAGGCAACTCCCTCTGGCTGCTGAGGACCAAAGACGATGTTGAAGGGAATTCCATAACGCTCATGGTCTTGAAGAAAGCGCGTAATTTGAGGGTCTTGCTTTGTCCAATCCGCGCGCATAGCGACCACATCTGGTTTTGTGAGAAGGGCTGCTACCTGTGGATCACTTAAGACAAGCCTTTTGTTCACAGCGCACGTGACGCACCATTCTGCTGTGGCATCCACAAAAACGGTTTTTCCTTGCTTTACAAGAGTAGAAATATCCTCTGCCTTAAACGGTTGCCAGATTTCAAGGGTTTCTGCTGTTTGTGGCGGACGCTCTCCAGGCACAACCCAGGAAAAGGCCCACGCCATAAGGAAAAGAGGTGTGGCAAAAGCCCAGGCTTTCAATAAAGGCTTTTTATGATGCTTAATCCAAAAAAGAGACAAAGCAACAAAGGTTAAAATAATACTCAATCCCAACGCCCACAGGGGAAGGTGAAAGCTGAGGATCCATCCAATCCAAAGGGCGGTTAAGGCAAGAATTCCTCCCAGCATTTTTTGCACCCACACCATCCAGATTCCTGGTTTAGGAAGGCGAATAAAGCGGTGGGGAAGACCTGCAACGAGAAAGTAGGGGGCGGCAAACCCAAGACCTAAAAAGAAGAAAACAAAAAAGATATCCGATGTATTCCGCGCAAGCGCAAAGCTAAGAGCTGTTCCAACAAAAGGAGCGGAACACGGTGTAGCTAAAAGAGTTGCAAACACGCCTGAAAGAAAGTCTTTAATCTTTCCTTTCCCTTCATGGCTAATCAACCACGTCCCAAGACCGGAGGGGAGATCAATTTCAAAAACACCCCACAGGCTTGCTGAAAAAGCAATAAGCACAAGAAAAACAAAGAGAAGAAAGTGAGGATTTTGGAAATGAATGCCCCAGCCAAAGGCCTCTCCTGATTCCTTTAAAATAACTGTTAGCAAGGCCAACAAAAGAAAGGAGGTTAAAATACCAAGACCTGTGATGAAAAACCCTGTTTTTGCATGGCTCATATGGTCCTTTTTTGATTGTTTAATGAGGGACATCATTTTTAAGGACAGCACGGGTAAGACACAGGGCATAAAGTTTAAAATAAAGCCCCCCAAAAGCGCAATTAAAAGAAGAGTACCGAGAGGAATGGCTTCATGCACATCCTCTTGCATGGCTTGAAACGTCGAATCCGCTTTTTCCCCTGGATTCAGCACAAGCGACAAACTTTCTTCCATGGGAACACAAACTTCTCCACAGGCTAAGAAAGAGACTTTCACATTAAGAGTAATGGGAGCGCTGGTCTGCTGTGGAGTGAGCTCCAAAGGAATGAGGGTTTTTCCTTCATAAACATAAGAAAGTTGCTCTTGAACCGTTGTCTTATGAGAAGGAGGCCATATGACCTTGGCGTCTTGAAGGTTTGCAGAGCCCTCATAGGTGAGGGTCGGTTCAAAGCCAGCTGCCTCTTCCCCAGGAGGCGTCGGCGCATATACGTGCCATCCTTGAGGGATATTCAGAAGAAGACCTGCCTGTATATGGCCATTTTCTTGCCCCCCTGAAATAAGCTGAAGCTCAACAGGAGCCTTGTCGATTGCATCAAGGGAAGGAGTCAAAAGGACGCTAAAAACAAGCAAGACCATAAGTCGACTGAAGAAGTTTTTCATATCAATGCAGACCTTTTACAATTTCTAAGAGAGTAAGACAGATATCATATTACAAGAGTATAGTAAATAAGAAATATGTATGAGTATTTTTGAGATACTGCTAAGACGCGAATGCGACTGCAGAATCAATTAAAATTTGATCTCAAACATTATCTATTTTTCATGCGACCGCCGCATGGCTGAAATGCAAAAATTATGCTGGTTTAAAAGGAGGGGGTTAAGTATACCGTAGGAGTCAGCTCAGGAATACCTCCCTATGCCTGAGCTGAGTCTCCACAAGGCGCAATGCCGATGTGGAGGGTCTTCGGACCCACAGGGGTCGGCATTGTCGATCCTACGTCTTAGTGACGTGAAACCTCCCTGTTAAACTTGGCCGGGTTTATGACCCGGCTCTTTTTTTTATTTCCCTCACTAAAAAGGAAGACCTTCAAAGCGTCAATAAGTGCCTCTTATATAAAGTTAATTTTATCTGATTGTTCTATTTTTCGTGTGTTTTGTACAACAGAGGACCTTCACTGAAAAATTTTAAAACCTAAGAAAGGATCCTTTACCTTCTTTCTGAGAAGACGCAGAATGCATAAAAAGGGAGGGGATATGAAAAAACAAAACACACAAGCAGGCTTTAGTCTTATTGAATTAGCCGTCGTTTTAGTCATCATGGGGCTTTTGATCGGCGGGATTTTAAAGGGACGCGATTTAATCGAAAGTGCGCGTCTTAAACGAATTGTTTCCCAACTCAACGAATACCGTCTTGCAACAAACGCCTTTGTGGATAAGTACGATGCGCTTCCCGGTGATTTTAGTAAAGCCTCTCATCTTATTCAGCCAGACCTCCGTAATGGAAATGGGAATGGCTTGATTGAAGGAGCAGGCCTTGCCCCAGATAGTGAAGCCCTTTCCTTCTGGTCCCATCTTGCAGCAGCCGGACTCATTGGAAGTCCCGGCGCTCCCGAAGATCAAAACAGAGGCGATTTTGGGAAAGGGGCCCCCGCATCCTCCTTAGGCGGGGGATTCACCGTTGAAAATAATCCCCACGGACTGAGCGGATTATGGTTTATCTTGGGCAAAAAAAATGGAGATCATAGCGATGGAGGTCTCTTAACACCGACCCAAGCCATGAGCCTTGATAGAAAGATAGATAATGGCTACCCCACTTCCGGGAAAGTCCGTGCTTTTGATGGAACCGATGTGGCGCCTCATGCCTGTATTACGGACAGGGGTGACTACAACGTTCAAAATGAGGAACCTGCCTGTGTCCTCTTCTTCCAACCATAATCCCTCTCGTGAGGCGGGCTTTTCTCTTTTAGAGCTCGCGCTTGTTTTAGTGATCCTTGGCATTATAGGAGGCATGGGTCTTCCGCTTCTCAAGGCACGCCTCAGTCATTCAGCTGTTGTGAAGACGCGGGATAACCAAGAATACGTCCTTCAGGCCATTGCCGCTTTTGTCGCAAAGAACCGTCGTTTTCCCTGTCCTGCTGCTCCTCAAGGTGCGGGAGAAAATTATGGGGTTGAACCGCGCGAGCGAAAATGCTCTGGCTCAAAGGCAGAAGGCATTGTTCCTTTTAGAACCCTCGGCATCAGTGAGAATTTTGCAAGAGATGGCTTTAAACGGTGGATGACCTACGTTGTGGACTCCAATCTTGCTGATAAGGAGCATGAAAATAATATCCACCTCGTGTCGGGGGGGCGTGTCATCGTTTATAATGAGCAAGAACAACCCGTCATTGTAGACAAGTCTTCCAAAAATCCTAATTTTATTGCCCTTGTTCTCATTAGCCATGGGGAAAGCGGCACAGGAGCTTTTGTAGGGAATGGACAAACGACCAAAATAATAAGCGAGGCGGCATCTTCTCATAAGCGAGAAAACTATGATGGCAATTTTGTTTTTATCGAAAGCCCTGGGACAGATGACGTCATCCGCTGGGAAAGCCGGGATCACTTTCTAAAGCAGTATGGGGGGCATTAGACTGCGTGAACAAAGTTTTATAATACTTCTCACAGCTGTCATCCTTGATTTAGAAGTTCTTGCCCCCGACTTGATCGGGGGCTTTAGAATTTCTTAGATCGACGATCTTCTAAGAAGCTTCGAGATGTTACGATGAGATCCTCGACCCAAGAAACGCTAGCTGTTTTCCTTGCGGAAAACAAAGCGTTTCTAGGTCAAGGATGACAAGAAAGAAATAAGCCCTACTCCGCCGCTTTCTTCTTCACCGCTTTCTTTGGTTTTTCCTCGGAAGATGCTTCTTCTTTCTTTTCAGTCTTTTTCGCTACTTTTTTAGGAGCTTCTTTCGATGCGATTTCTGCAGATTTCTTTTCTTTCACCTGCTCAAGAGCCGCGCCTAAAATGTCACCTAAGCTTGCCCCACTATCTGTGGATCCATATTCAGCCATGGCTTGGCGCTCTTCTTCTGTTTCGCGCGCTTTGATAGAAAGAGTAATTTTTCGATTAGACCTTTCAATTTGCGTGATTTTGGCATCTACCTTTTCTCCCACCGCAAAACGATCAGAGCGTTGCTCTGCGCGATCACGAGAGAGTTCATTCTTACGAATAAAACCACTTAACCCGCCGGAAAGGCTGACCTCAATGCCCGTTTCAAGCACAGCTGTCACTTCACACGTGGCAACAGAGCCTTTTTTAAGGCCTGAGATGCTGTCCTCAAAAGGATCGCCTGTCAGTTGTTTAACGCCAAGGCTCACTCGTTCTTTTTCAGGATCGATATCTAAAACTTTAGCGCGAATGTTCATCCCTTTTTTATAGGCCAAAATGGCTTCTTCTGGAGACTTATCCCATGAAAGGTCTGACATGTGTACCATGCCATCGATATCATCCGTAAGGCCCACAAAAAGGCCAAACTCGGTGATATTCTTAACTTCACCTTCAATTTCAGACCCGATGGTATACTTTTCTTGAAGAGCCGCCCAAGGATTTGGAATGCATTGCTTCATCCCAAGACTAATTCTTCGTTTGGACGCATCGACATCAAGAACCTTCACGTCAACTTCTTGGCTTGTAGAAATGATCTTTCCAGGAGGCATGTTTTTCTTTGTCCAGCTCATCTCTGTCACATGGACAAGTCCTTCAATGCCCGGCTCAAGTTCAACAAAAGCACCATAATCCGTGATATTCGTCACACGACCCCGCGTTTGTGCTCCCACAGGGTATCTGGTATCAGCCCCTGCCCATGGGTCGCTCTCAAGCTGTTTCATCCCTAAAGAAATGCGCTGTGTTTCAGAGTTAAAGCGAATGATTTGAACCGTTATGGGCTGCCCTACGGCTAAGACTTCAGAAGGATGATTGACACGATGCCAAGCAATATCTGTTACATGGAGAAGACCGTCCACGCCCCCTAAATCAATGAAAGCTCCATAGTCGGTAATGTTCTTAACAATTCCTTCAAGGACCTGACCTTCCTCAAGACGAGAGACAAGCTCTGTCCGCGCTTCTGCCCGCGTTTCTTCAAGGATCGCACGCCTTGAGACAACGATATTTCCCCGGCTTCGATCCATTTTCAAAATTTGGAATGGCTGCATAACTCCAATCAGAGGAGACACATCACGAACAGGACGGATATCAACTTGACTGCCTGGTAAGAAGGCAATAGCGCCGCTTAGATCGACAGTAAATCCACCCTTCACACGCCCAAAAATGACGCCCTCAACAGGTTCATTCTTTTCGTGGGACTTTTCAAGTTGTTGCCAAGAAGCTTCACGACGAGCTTTCTCATAACTCAGAACTGTTTCTCCGTTTTTATCTTCAAGACGCTCTAAATACACTTCAACCGTGTCGCCCACATTCAAAGAAGGGCCTGTTCCAGAAGCTGAAAATTCTTTTAAAGAGACGCGCCCTTCTGATTTTAATCCGACGTCAATAATGGCCACATCATTTTCAATAGCGATTATTTTGCCCTTGATAACACGTCCTTCAAGGCCGCCTGTACGCCCAAGTGATTCTTCTAAAAGGGCTGCAAAGTTTTCTGTTTCGAAGCTTGGGGCGCTTCCAGACAAAGAGATTTGTTCTGTCATAAATATAAATTCCTTAAACTGTCTTCTTTATATTCGGCCCATAAAGAACAACGGGTTTGGGTTGATCATTGAATAGAAACGCCGAAATTTTTCTATTCATTCTTTTCGTCTGATAAAGTCTACTCTAAAAGAATTAAGAATGTTTATAAGCCTTAGGATACGTTGCGTCTATATAAACACAAGCTTTGTTAACAACTTCGCTTATGCCCATCTCTGACGTATCAATAATATAAGCATCCGGTGCAGGGCATAAGGGAGAGGCTTTCCTCGTCTGATCCCGCGCATCCCGCACCTTAATGTCTTCAAGAATAGCCTCATATATACTGTCTATTCCTTTTTCATGCAACTCTTTGAGTCGACGCTCTGCTCTCACTTCAGGAGAGGCTGTCACATAAATCTTACACGGCGCTTCTGGCAAAACCACACGTCCAATGTCTCGCCCATCCAAAACAACACCTTGCTTATCAGTTGGAAGAGTATGAGCAAAGTGTCGCTGAAAAGTGAGGAGGATCTCTCTCACTTCTTTAACGGAAGCAATATGAGAGGCTGCGTTTCCAACAGCCTCATCACGCAAAGCGGAGTTTTTCAAATCATTGGCTTTTAAGGAGAGGGCCACTCTTACGGCGGCCTCCTTATCAGCGAGATCGTCGTCTTTTTCTAACATTTTTAAGCCCACGGCACGATACAAAAGGCCTGTATCCAAGTGCGCTAAATGATAGAGACGGGCTAAGCGTCGTGCTAAGGTCCCTTTTCCTGCCCCTGCGGGGCCATCAATTGCAATCATCATAGGCGACATTTTTTCTCCTCTCCTCTATGGTAATGCCATTCTTTAGAAAAAAAATCGAGGAAAATAGATCCAGGTTATTGACAGAAAGGCAAACTCGTGACAAAGCCGTTGACCATAATGTATTCTCTTATGAAAGGAATTTATTTCCATGTCCAAGCCTGAATGGGGACTTAAACGAATTTGCCCAAATTGTAACGCCCGTTTTTATGATATGTGTCGCCATCCTATCACCTGCCCCAAATGCGCGAGCACATTCGATCCAGAAGTTTTGGTAAAAAAACGTCGAGGGCGACCCCCAGCAGCTGACGTAAAACCACTTCCGCTTCCCCTAGAGGAGGACCTCACCCTCGCAGAAGCTCTTGAGCCTCTTCTTGAAAGTGATGATGTCCTTGAAGACACATCTGATTTTGGAGAAGACGAAGCCGTGGTGGGAATTGAAACCCCCTCTGATGAGGATTAAAAACCTGCATTCATGTTCATTATTTTTTGCAGTTTTTTGTCATCCCCGAGCTAGCAATGCTTTGTTTTTCAAAGAAAAATATTAGCATTGCTTCATCGGGGATCCTATCGAAAACTCTGGGTACTCATCCAAGATCCCCGATCAAGAAGCTCTAAGATCTTCTATGAAAATCAAGAGCTTCTATGCCGGGGATGACAGCAAAGAGAGAAAGCTAAAGCTTATTATACACCTTCTAAAAACCATAATCCTTGATTGACGCAGGCAAGACGACCTTCTATTCTGGCCTCCAAATAGTTGGAATATAGATATGCGCCTTTACAGGTCTATTGCCACCGTTGGAGGGTTTACCTTTGCAAGCCGAATCACCGGATTCATACGGGATGCTCTTATTGCAGGGATTTTAGGGGTTAGCGGTCTTACGGACGCTTTTTTTGTGGCGTTCAAGCTTCCTAATTTTTTTCGGCGATTTTTCGCAGAAGGCGCCTTTAATGCTGCCTTCATCCCTCTTTTTTCAGGAGTACTTGTTTCTTCAGGGCCTACGGCTGCACGACTTTACGGAGAAAAAATCTTTGCTCTTCTCCTTTTTGGGCTCACAGGATTTGTATTTCTTGTTGAAAACTTCATGGAAATTACCATCTTTTTGTTTGCTCCTGGCTTCGAAGCAACTCCAGAACGATTTGCTCTTGCCGTAACCTTGTCTCGTATCACGTTTCCTTATATTCTTTTTATCTCACTCGCTTCTCTTTTAAGTGGAATTCTTAATTCCATGGGAAAATTTGCAGCCCCTGCAGGCACTCCTATCATTTTAAATTTAACAATGATTGCAGCCCTTCTCATGGCTTTTTTTGAGTGGGTCTCTCCTGGAAAGGGGTTAGCCTGGGCTGTGTTTTTAGCGGGGGTCCTTCAGTTAGGATGGCTTTGGATTTCGTGTCACTTTCAAGGGATGAGCCTCAAACTCTCTCTCCCTCAGCTTTCTCCTGAAACAAAGACGCTTATTCGTTTAGGTATTCCAGGGGCTATCAGTGCAGGGGTTGTTCAAGTTAACCTTTTTATGGATATGATCTTTGCCTCCTGGCTGCCAACAGGGGCGGTTTCCTACCTTTTTTATGCAGACAGGCTGAATCAATTGCCTTTAGGCGTTATTGGCATTGCAGTCAGCACAGCCCTTTTGCCAGAACTTTCAAAGCATATTAAAGCGGGCAATCATGCTTACGCGCATCATGCTCAAAATCGTGCCCTTGAATTTGCCCTTGCCATCACGTTGCCAGCGACAGGAGGTCTTATTGTTTTGGGGGGACCACTTGTGGCTCTCTTGTTTGAGAGGGGAGCTTTTACAAGTCTCGATACCCAAGCCACAGGGTATACTCTCTCAGCTTTTGCTATAGGGCTTCCTGCTTATGTTCTTGTAAAAATTTTGAGCACTCCCTTTTTTGCTCATCAAGACACGAAAACCCCTATGAAGGTTGCAATTGCTGCCGTTTTTTTAAATTTTGTTTTAAACTGCCTTTTGATTGGCCCCTTAAGTTATGTGGGCCTTGCCCTCTCAACGGCCATTTCTGCTTGGTTTAATGCCCTTACTTTGGGGAGTATCCTTTTCTTTAGAAAATGGATTATTATTGACACACGTTTGAAAGGGATCTTGCCGCGCCTTGTGATTTCCTCTCTTTTAATGAGTCTGCTATGCTATGTTTTTTACGTGTTCATCCCTCTCCCTCATTCCACTCTGAAGCGGATTATTGTCGTAGGATTTTGGATTTTCACAGCAGGCCTCTCTTATGTCATAACAGCGCGTCTTATCGGAACATTTCAATTTAGAGACTTTCAAAAGTTTTTGAAAAATCAATCCTTGCCATGAAAGACTTGCATTCATGAAAAAATATTTTATAACAACTTTCATACATTTATTTACTCGTGGTTACCTATGAATCTTGCGCGTTCTATAACAACAGTTGGAGGATATACGATTGGGAGCCGCGTTTTTGGCTTTGTACGCGAAGTTCTAACAGCTTCTTTTTTAGGGGCCGGGGCTGCTGCTGATGCGCTTGTATTTGCCATTAAATTTCCCGCTATTTTTCGACGTCTTTTTGCAGAAGGCGCCTTTAATGCCTCTTTCGTTCCTTTATTTGCCGGGATTTTAGCGACAAAAGGAAAGGAAGAAGCGCGCACGTTTGCTGAACAAATTCTTACGCTGTGGGTGGGTGTGCTTTTTCTTCTTATTCTTTTGATTGAGCTCTTTCTTCCAACCTTAATGCCTCTCTTGGTTCCTGGGTTTGCCTCAACCCCTGATCGTCTTTTTTATGCGATTGAATTCAGCAGAATCACTTTTCCTTTTATTTTCTTTATTTCTTTAACGGCTCTTTACAGTGGGATTTTAAATTCAATTGATAAATTTGCTATTGTTGCTTCCTCTCCTATGGCAGGGAATCTGGTTATTATTACCATTGTCCTTGGCTTTTATGATAAGTTTTTTTCTCCGGGATTGGCTTTTGCTTGGGGGGTAATGGCTTGCGGGATTGTCCAGTGGCTTTGGGTATGGATTCCCTCTTTCAAAGAAGGCATGGGTCTCCGATTTGTGTGGCCCCAATTTAATTCAAATGTAACTCATTTTTTCAAGATCTTGGCCCCAGCAGCTTTTGGGTCAGGCGTTGTTCAAATTAATCTTTTTGTGGGAGCTTTTATTGCCTCCTGGCTTCCCACAGGGGCTATTTCTTATTTAAATTACGCAGATAGACTCAACCAACTCCCGCTCAGCGTTATTGGCGTTGCCGTAAGCACAGCGCTTTTACCCATCTTATCTCGACACATTCGAGGAGAAAAATGGGACAAAGCTCACCAAAGTCAAAATCAAGCCATTGAATTTTCAATGTTTTTAACTCTTCCTGCAGCCCTTGCTCTCATTTTTTTAGCCGATCCTTTTGTCATGATCGTTTTTGAACGTGGGGCTTTTACAGAACATGACACAAGAGCAACGGCTCTTACGCTCCAAGCTCTCGCTGTTGGTCTTCCTGCTTATGTGCTCATAAAAGTTTTTAGTTCAAGTTTTTTTGCCCGCCAAGATACACGCACACCTGTCTATACGGCATGTGCAGGAATTGTAGTGGATATCGGCCTTAGTCTTGCCCTGATGGGATCCTTTCATCAGATTGGCATCGCATTTGCCACTGCTGTTGCGGCATGGATTAATGCCATGTTGTTGGGATATCTCCTTTGGCGCCAGGGTCATCTTGTGTTTGAAGATCGCCTTAAAAAGTTCTCATCCCGCATGATTCTCGCCTGCGGAGGAACGATTGTTCTTTTAAAGGCTCTCCAATTCAGTGTTCACCCCCTTTTATTAGGAGGAGAATTTGTAAGAGGCTTTGTTGTGATGGGGCTTGTGAGCTTTGGCCTTGCTGGCTTCTTGTTCCTCTCTCACGTTATGGGAGCCTTGAAGTTCCATGAGCTTAAGCTCATGTTTTCATCGAGGGTGTAGCCATGGGACGTATTCTCTCAGGAATCCAGCCTACAGGAAATCTCCATCTAGGCAACTACTTAGGGGCTATTCGAAACTGGGTTAACCTTCAAAACCGCCACGAAAATTTATTTTGTATTGTGGATTTGCACGCCCTTACAACTCTCCCAGATCCCAAGAGTATGCAAACCTGGACCCGAGAAGTAGCAGCCGCTTATATCGCAGCCGGTATTAATCCAGAACAGTCCTCCATTTTTGTTCAAAGTGCTGTGGCGGCCCATAGTGAGCTTGCCTGGATTTTCTCATGCCTTACTCCTTTGGGGTGGCTTAATCGTATGACACAGTTTAAAGATAAGGCAGGGAAGCGCAGCGAACAAGCCAATCTAGGTCTTTATGCGTACCCTGTTCTTATGGCAGCTGACATTCTCATCTATAGGGCAACTCACGTGCCTGTGGGGGAAGATCAAAAACAACACCTTGAATTAGCACGAGATATCGCCGGCGCTTTTAATCGTCAATACAACGTTGATTATTTTCATCTTCCCGAGTTTTTTTCCTTAAAAGTAGCAGCGCGGGTCATGAGTTTAAGAGATGGGACCTCTAAAATGAGTAAATCAGATCCCTCTGATTACAGTCGTATTCATGTTATGGATGATCCTGACACCATTGCCCTAAAAATTCGAAAGGCAAAGACAGATCCAGATCCTCTCGCAAGCACTCCCCAAGCGATGGAAAACAGACCAGAAGCTCTTAACCTTTTGGGAATTTATGCAGCTTTGTCAAACTTGTCTTTAGAAGAAGCGTGTAAAACATTTGAGGGGGCCACCTTTTCTTCTCTTAAGCAACAGTTGACAGACCAACTGATCGCGACCTTGGATCCCATTCGAAAAAAAATGATAGATCTTCTTAGAGATTCTGCTTATCTTGATGAGGTGCTTAAAAAAGGCTCTTCAAAGGCGAGTGACCTTGCCACACAAAATATGAGAGACATCAAAGATATTGTTGGATTTTTAAAGGCCTAAACGACATGAAACGCATTTTTGATATTCTCGTTTCTTTACTGGTTTTCACCCTTTTGCTTCCCTTCACCATTATTATTTCCATTGCGATTAAGCTCACCTCTCCAGGCCCTGTGCTTTATTGGTCTGATCGGGTGGGAAAAAATAATACGGTTTTTAAAATGCCAAAGTTTCGCACAATGACTGTAGGAACCCCCTATCTTGCGACACGACATTTGCAAGGATCAACACAATACCTTACTCCCATAGGGTCTTTTTTAAGAAAAACCTCCCTGGATGAGATCCCTCAGCTTTGGTGTATTTTAAAGGGTGATATGAGCATTGTAGGGCCGCGCCCCAGTTTAACAAATGAAACTGATCTTATTGCCTTACGCACTCAAGAAAAAATTTATCTGGCTACCCCTGGCCTTACCGGATGGGCTCAAATTAATGGTCGAGATTTTATTACCATAGAACAGAAAGTGGCTCTTGAAAAAGAATATATTAAAAATCAAAGCTTTTTCTTTGATTTTTATATATTTTTGCGGACTATCCCAAACGTTTTGTTTAAAAAAGATATTAGTCATTAGTCCCCTTGACCCTCGGGCAGACACGCAGTAGTGTTTTTTATAATATTCACATACATCCCTTGCCATGAAAACTGACTTTCAAACAATTATCTTAAAGCTATCTGAATTCTGGTCTGCTGAGGGGTGCGTCATTTTGCAGCCCTATGATGCGGAAGTGGGTGCTGGTACCTTTCATCCCGCAACAACATTAAAGGCCTTAGGTCCCACTCCTTGGCGCGCCGCCTATGTGCAGCCTTCCCGTCGCCCTGCTGATGGACGATATGGAGAAAATCCAAACCGTCTTTATCGGCATCATCAATATCAAGTCATTTTAAAACCCTCCCCTGATGATGTGCAGGATGTCTATTTGAGGAGTCTAAAATACATTGGTCTTGACCCGCTTCTTCACGATATTCGGTTTGTGGAGGATGATTGGGAAAGCCCCACCCTTGGGGCGTCTGGCTTAGGATGGGAGGTCTGGGGAGACGGACAAGAAATTACGCAATTCACTTATTTCCAACAAGTGGGTGGCTTCCCCTGTGATCCTGTTCCCGCTGAGCTCACCTATGGGCTTGAACGCCTTACTTCTGTTGTTCAAGGCATTGAAAATGTGTATGATCTCGATTGGAATGGGGCTCAAGGAGACGCCCGCATGACCTATGGGGATGTGGCCCTTCAAATGGAGCAAGAATTTTCTGCCTTTAGTTTTGAACAGCTAGACGCCCCTATAGTTTTTCGTCATTTTGAAGATGCAGAAGCCATGTGCCGTCATCTCGTTGAAAACAAACTTGTGCTTCCTGCCTATGAATACTGCTTAAAAGCGAGCCACCTTTTTAATCTGTTAGATGCCCGTGGGGTTTTAAGTGTCACAGAACGCGCCAATTATATCGGTCGTGTTCGCGCCTTAGCACGTCAGTGCTGTGAATTATGGATGGAGAACGTCCATGGCTGAATGGCTTTTCGAAATCTTCTCTGAAGAAATTCCCTCTCGCATGCAGCAGGGCGCCCAAGACCAGCTTAAGACATTAGCTGAAGGACATTTTCAAGCCCAAGGCCTTCCTTTTGACACCATTCGTACGTTTGTGACTCCCCGCAGATTAACACTCCTCGTCGAAGGGTTGCCTCTTCAAACACCAGAAAAGCAAGAAGAGAAGAAAGGTCCCCGGGTGGATGCGCCACAAGCAGCCATCGACGGTTTTTTAAAAACAACTGGAGTTCCCCGAGAAAAGTGTCTCGTCCAAGAAACGCCTAAAGGGAACTTCTTATTTGTTATAAAACAGGAGCCGAGCCATCCAACACGTGAGGTCCTTCCCTCTATTGCGCTCTCTCTTTTAAAAGAGTTTCGGTGGCCAAAATCTATGCGATGGGGCCATCTTTCAATGTCCTGGGTGCGCCCCATACGAGGACTTTTGAGTCTTTTTGACGGAGAGGTAGTGCCCTTTTCTTACGCAAATGTTGACGCCTCAGCCACAACCTATGGTCATCGGTTTTTAGCCCCTCTTCCTTTTGAGGTTAAAAACTTTAAGGATTATGAGCAAAAACTCCGAGATCATTTTGTTATCTTGGATGCACAAGAACGCCGCGATCTCATCCGACAAGAAATCACACGCATCGCTCAAGAGGCCCATCTTAAGCCTGTCAAGGATGACGCCCTTTTGGAAGAAGTCACAGGTCTTGTAGAATGGCCTATTGCCTTGAAAGGAAAAGTTGATCCTCAGTTTATGACCCTTCCCCGTGAGGTCATCACAACGCCCATGCGCGTTCATCAGCGCTATTTTCCTCTTCTCGATTCTGACGGAAAGCTAGCCCCATATTTTGGGGTTATTGCTAACATACAGGCCCCCAACAACCAGGGCAAAACTATTGTGATCGGAAATGAGCGCGTTTTGCGTGCACGCCTTGCGGATGCTCAATTCTTTTGGGATCAAGATCGAAAAAAACCCTTAGACAATTTTAATACAGATTTAAAAACGCGCCTCTTCCATCAGCACCTAGGAAGCCTTTTTGATAAGGTGGAACGGGTGAGTAAGCTTTCCTCTCGTCTTGCAGAAAAAATGGGAGCAGATCCCAAAACTGTTGTTCGTGCGGCTCTTCTCTCAAAAGCAGATCTTGCATCTCAAATGGTCGGTGAATTCCCCGAACTTCAGGGCATTATGGGGCGATATTATGCGCAAGCCCAGGGAGAAACCCCTGAGATAGCCCGTGCGATTGAAGAACACTATTGGCCAAAGGGAGCCGGAGCGCCTGTTCCTGAGGCAATTCCTAGTCTCATTCTAGGAATTGCTGATCGCTTGGATACCCTCATGGGCTTTTTTACCATTGGGATTACCCCCACAGGATCCAAAGACCCTTATGCGTTACGGCGAGCAGGCTTGGGGCTTATCGCGCTTTGTTTAAACCCCCGGTGTAATTTTTCCATGGTTGATGTTCTTGAGTGGGCCTATGAGGGATATCCCTGGTCAGAGCTCACCGCCCCCACTATTAAAAGTAAAAAAGAAGCTGTTGAGGATTTATGGCAATTCCTGCTTGAGCGCTTTAAATTTTTTCTCCGAGATACGCAAGGCAGCCCTTACGATCATGTGGAAGCGGTCTTAAGTGTCGCCCATGACAATCCTACTTTTTCTGAACTGGCCTTAAGAACACAAGCTCTTGATCAACTTATGGACGGAAAAGATGGAGAAAACCTCTTAGTTGCCTATAAGAGAGCCTCAAATATTTTGAGAATTGAAGAGGAAAAGGATGGGCGTCTGTATGAAGGATCTGTTTCAAAGGCATCTCTCATCGCTTTGGAAGAAAAGACCCTCTCTGACACCCTAGAAACAAAATCTCCCGAGATTCAACACCTTGTTCAACAGGGGGATTTTATCAAGGCTGTTCAGAATTTGGCTACCTTAAGGCCTTATGTGGACCAGTTCTTTGACAAAGTCGTCGTCAATACAGAAGAGGAACAAACACGGACTAATAGACTCCACCTCCTGGCCTATTTGCGAAAAACATTGCACCAAGTCGCCGATTTTTCAAAGGTTGAGGGGTAAGCTTTTACTCTTCCCTATAGGTTTTTTCGAGCCGCTCGTGAAGTTCTTGGGCTTCAAGACAAAGGGTAGCAATGGGACGCGCATCCAGGCGCGCAACACCAATGGGCACACCTGTTTCTTCGCAAAACCCATAGGTTCCATCGTCAATACGCTCAAGGGCTTGGGTGATTTTAAGGATCAATTTTCTTTCCCGATCACGGGTTCTCAACTCCAAAGAGCGATCCGTTTCCGTTGAAGCACGGTCATTAACGTCCGCCTCGTTGGGGGATTCCTCTTGCATATGGTGCAAGGTTTCGACCGTATCCTTTTGAAGCTCTTCACGCCATTTCAAGAGTTTTTCACGAAAATACTCCAGCTGTTGCGGATTCATATAAGGTTCAGCGTCACTGGGTTTGTAGTTTGGCGGTAGACTCATGCTCTCCCCTTTTTTTTACCATTATTCAAAGCGCGGCCATCATGACTGATCTTAAAAGCACGTGCAATCCTAAAGTTTATGCGCTATGAGTGATAGACCATGATCATCTTAGGAATCGAAACCAGTTGTGATGAAACGGCGGCCTCGGTTGTCACTCAAGACAAGCGCATCTTATCCAACATTGTATCATCTCAATACCTCGAACACAAACCTTTTGGCGGTGTTGTGCCAGAAATTGCAGCGCGCGCTCATCTAGACCACATCGATTTTATTGTTGAAGAAGCCCTTAAGGGGGCAAGCGTTTCTCTTGACGACCTTGATGGCATTGCGGTTGCTGGGGGCCCTGGGCTTATTGGGGGGGTAATCGTGGGTGTCATGATGGCCAAAGGAATTTCTATGGCGAAAGATATCCCCTTTATTCCTGTTAATCACCTGGAAGCCCATGCGTTAACGGTACGCCTGACACATGATGTGCCGTTTCCTTATCTTTTGTTGCTGGTCTCCGGCGGCCATTGTCAGTTTCTTGTTGTAGAAGAAGTAGGAGACTACACATACTTGGGGGGAACCCTTGATGATGCCCTTGGGGAATGCCTGGATAAAACAGCACGCCTTTTAGGGCATTCCTATCCGGGGGGACCGATCATTGAACAACTGGCTCTTACCGGCCAGGAAGACGCTTTTTCTCTTCCCAAGCCTTTAAAAGGCCAGGAAGGATGTGCTTTTTCCTTCTCAGGGCTGAAAACCGCAGCACGTAAAGTGATTTTAGAAAATGACGTGACGTCTTCTTCTTTCCAAGCTGATTTCTGCGCGTCCCTCCAAAAAACAATTGGAGAGATTCTTATCGATCGGTGTTCTCATGCGCTGAGAATGGCTCACGCAAAACGGCCCGACATTAAAACCCTTGTGGTGGGAGGCGGCGTTGCGGCCAATCAGTATTTCAAAGGCCGCCTTTCTCAATGGGCTCAGTCACATGAGTTGGATGTGGTATCCCCTCCGATTAAGTTGTGCACCGACAATGGCGCCATGATTGCTTGGGCAGGGGTGGAGCGCCTCAGACAAGGCCTCGTCGGATCTTTAGATTTTGCCCCTCGCCCCCGCTGGCCTTTGGAGGAGTTGAGGAGAGATGGCCAATTGGAGAATTTGACTTCTCTCTCAAACCCTATAAAATAATTAAAAATAGAATGGGAGAATTTTATGAACACCTTAAGAATTATTATCAATGAGAAGCTTTACCTCGCTTATCTTGAAGCCAGCCTTGATCAAGAACGTGAAGAAGAGTTAAAAGAATGGGCCCCTCTTAGCATTGAGAGTTGGGAGACTTAAAATAGATATCATTCTTAAGCGAGTTCTAGAATTAGGATAAACACGTGAATCATATTTCAGTCATTGGAGCCGGGGCTTGGGGTACGGCCTTAGGCTTAGCCGCCTTTCGCGCAGGTCGCAAAGTCACCCTGTGGTCCATCAGTCCGGATGAGGTGGACACCATCAATGGGCGCCATGAAAATGTGTATCGTCTTCCAGGAATCGCCCTTGACCCCAGTCTTCACGCCACACTCCAGGTGCAGGAAGCAGCTCTTGCGGATATCATTGTCTTAGTGCCCCCGGCGCAATTTATGCGCAGCACCTGTCAAACCTTTCAAAAGACTATCAAACCAGATGTGCCTCTTGTGATTGCCTCTAAAGGGATTGAGGTCGACACCTGTCTTCTTATGTCAGAAGTGGTGCGGGAATTTTTCCCTAACAACCCCCTTCTCGTTCTCTCAGGACCAAGTTTTGCCAGTGATGTAGCACAAAAACTTCCAACGGCTGTGGCCCTTGCTGCAGAAAAACTTGTCCTAAGTCAAAAGATAGCGGACCTTCTTACGAGCTCTCATTTTCATCTTGAAGCCTCAGATGATATCATCGGAACCCAAGTGGGGGGAGCTTGCAAAAACATTATTGCCATTGCCTGCGGCATTGTTGAAGGACGAGACCTTGGAGATAATGCGCGCGCTGCGGTGGTTTCAAGGGGTCTTACAGAAATCGCCCGCCTTGGATGTTCCATGGGAGGGAAACTTGAAACATTTCTAGGCCTTGCCGGCGTGGGAGATATCACGCTCACCTCCTTATGTGCCCAATCCCGCAACAAATCTTTTGGACTCGATTTGGGGAGAGGAACGCCCTTGGAAGAGATGTTAGCCTCTAAAAAAACCTTAACCGAAGGGGTTTACACGGTTTCTGGAGCCGTTACTTTGGCTAAAAAACATAAGGTCGACATGCCTCTCACCTTTGCCATGTATCAGCTCCTTTATGAAAGAGGAACTGTGGAAAGCTTGATTGAGAAATTGTAAAATTATTTTTCAACTTGTCCTCAACTCTATTTTTGACAAAGGAGGAGAAGCATCCTTGAGATATTATACTGCTCCTGAATGAAAATGTGTGTTTTCCATTAACCCCACGTATGTCATCCCCTGCTGTGGCGGGAATCCAGTCATTTCCTGGATTCCCGCCACAGCAGGGGATGACACCGAGGGGTCGGTTTAATAAGGTATTTTCAAGTACGATGAATATATGTTGATGACAACAACGGAGTTCCCTTCAATGTATTGCCACTTTGACAAAGTTTTGGTATGAAAATTCAAGGAGTTACAAAATGAGAAAAAATGTCCCATTGGCTCATCAAAACTGAACCTGACGTATGGTCCTGGAAAGATCAGGTGACTAAAGGCGTCACCTCTTGGGACGGGGTGCGGAATTATCAAGCCAGCAATAACCTTAAAGCCATGAAGGTGGGCGACCTCGCTCTTTTCTATCACTCCGGAAATGAACGCCAAATCATGGGAATTGTGGAGGTCATCAACCCTTATTATCCTGACCCTTCTGATGCTTCGGGGCGTTTTGGGATGGTGGATGTGAAAATGGCGCGGCCTTTTAACCACCCTGTGACACTCACTGCGGTGAAGAGTGATCCTCGCCTGCACTCCCTGGCTCTTGTAAGGCAATCTCGCCTTTCTGTTATGCCCATTGACAAAGCATCCTGGGATATTTTGATCACAATGGAAAATCCAATAAATTGAATTAATCAAAGAAAAGCTTGCTTTATTATTCTTTTCTGTGTATTAGCCATATCATCGTTAATAAGGATGAGTTAATTCATTGTTTATACAAACAGAGGAAACACCCAATCCAGCCACTTTAAAATTTCTTCCTGGTCGCGTTCTTATGTCAGAAGGAACAGCAGATTTTAAATCTCAGGAAGATGCCTCCACCTCCCCCCTTGCTTTAAAGATTTTTGAGATTGAGGGAATAAAAGGAGTTTTTTTTGGGGCGGATTTTATCACGGTTTCTAAGACAGATACGCCTGAGTGGGCAGTGCTAAAGCCTGCCATCTTAGGAGCTATCATGGAACATTTTGTTACACAGCAGCCCTTGTTTTATGGAGAAAGAAACACCACCTCTTTACAAGAAGATGATGACCCCATTATCTTTCAAATTAAAGAACTCTTAGATACTCGCATTCGTCCGGCTGTTGCCATGGATGGAGGGGATATTGTTTTTGATTCTTTTGAGGATGGGGTTTTATATCTGCGTATGCAAGGATCATGTTCTGGGTGCCCAAGCTCATCAGATACGTTAAAAAGTGGAATTGAAAATATGTTGCGTCATTATGTGCCAGAAGTTCTTGAAGTCAGAGCCTTAGAGGGTTAAGGAAACGATATGATCAAACAATCAAAAATTCATATTTTCTTTCTGTTTTCCTTAGGCCTTATGGTCTTTGGACACGTTGGGATTGCCCTTTATCAAGGGCATCCTCCTTCCACAAAAACATCTCAAAAAGCTATGGGGCAGGGAGGATCTGCAAAAGCCTTTGGATTTGTTGCGCCTCAAGGAAACCACTTCTCTGTTGCAAACGTTAAAGAACTCGACTCCGTTTTTAAGCAGTGGGATTTCGACCTCAAAAAAGCAAAGAGTGAGGGAAAAGCCCCACGTCTTTATTTGGCAAAACTTCCAAACGATATGAAGGGCCAAAAGACAGCCGCAAATTCGACCTTTATTCGCGCGCTTTTGCCCCACATTTTAAAAGTAAATGAGCAAATTTTGAGCGATCGTGAGCGTCTTCTCGATATGAAAAAACGTCAAAAGGCCGGGGGACACCTGCGTCATGCGGAAAAAATGTGGCTCAAGAAATTAGCGTCTGAATATCGCTGTAAATCGACAAAGATCGAAGCATTGCTCGCTCATGTAGATATTGTCCCTCCTTCCCTAGCCCTCTCTCAAGGAATGATTGAAACAGGAGGAGGCAAATCTCATGCTGCAATCAAAAAGAACTCCACCTTTGGTATTATGGCAACAAAAACAAAAGTAGCGAAGTTCGAAAGCCTATTGGCCAATGTGACGGCTTATATACTCAATCTTAATCGGCACGCAGCCTATAAGTCTTTCCGAGAGATTCGTGCAAAAATGAGGGTACAAGACCAGAAGCTTTGCCCGCATAAGTTAGCAGCAGAGCTTAAAAATTACTCTATTCGCAAAGCGGCTTATATAAAAGATGTACAAAGCGTCATTCGTAAGTATGACCTAACGAGTTATGATCACATTACTCTTGATCAACACATACGGGTAAAGCCTTAAGGTTTTGAATTTCCCCATATAACATTGGATCACCCGGCTTCGTTCCGTCTGAGATCTTTTAGCCTTCATCCTGTGCTCCGCTTTGGACGAGATCCTTCTCTCGTTCCCTCAAAGCTTACTGAATATTGCCTGATAGGTCCTTTTTGAACGTGCGCCTACCGCGCGACCCTCCGCCGTTTATCTCCGTGGGGTATGAGACTGGGAAGGTCGCTGTTGCTTTTGCGCATTGAGATTGCTCGTGCAGTACGCTCCGCCGTCGTCATCGACACAGGATTCGCTAGCTGAACACCACACAGCACTAGTTACGCTAGCCTGCCCATCAGCACAAAACCACGAGCACTCCGACACGCTGGGCCCCCCACACTGATTAGCCCCATTGGAACAGGTACAGGCTACTGTCTGCGCCGTTGAGGGGGATGAGGTTAATCCAAGACTGGATATGGCGACTAAGCCGGTTACAGCCGATGTCTTAAGAAATTTGAACCATCTGCAAAAGTGTGGGATAGGGTGATAAAGTGAGGACACAATTTTCCGAGAGGGGGAAAGAGATGTCCTTTGCAGAAATGCTAGTTACCCAGAGACGAGAAAGTTACCTTGATAAAATATTTGGTTTGGTGAAATGGGAGCGGCTAAG
>CANGTV010000008.1 GCA_947457015.1 Alphaproteobacteria bacterium
ATGGTGATGCCTGGAGATAACATAACGATGGAAGTTGAATTAATCGCGCCAATTGCGATGACCGATGGCCTTCGTTTTGCGATTCGTGAAGGCGGCCGTACCGTTGGTGCGGGCGTTGTGGCGAAGATTATTAAGTAAGGGATTAGTAATCAGTCGTCAGTAATCAGAATTATTTTCTGACTCCTGATAACTGATAACTACCTACAGGAGTGTAGCTCAACTGGCTAGAGCACCGGTCTCCAAAACCGGGGGTTGGGGGTTCGAGTCCCTCCACTCCTGCCACCTTTACGTCATTGCGAGGAGGGGCGGGAGCCCGACGAAGCAACCCAAACTTTTTCCCATTTTTAAGTCTCTGAACACCTTGTATCCCCTTAATAGCGCAAACTCTCTTTCTTTCTCAGCACAGCCTAACTTATTCCCCTTCGGTATTATTCCCATTAATCATTCATTAACCTTTGTATGATAGCTTCAGTAAAACATTAAAAAGGAAACTTCTATGCAGAATAAATTGTATTTGCTTTCTATGCTTTCGTTATTTTCTGTGCTCGCCCTTGTCGGATGCGAAAGGAAGTGTGACGACAAATGTGAAGCTTGTTTCAATGAATGCAGCAAAAGTGCAACGGGATGTAAAGCAACATTTGCCCAATGCAAAGCGGCGTGTGCCCTCACAGACGAGGCATGTCTTGAAACTTGTACGCATCAGTACAAGACCTGTGAAGAGGCTTGCGTTGCTAAGTGTGCACCACCTGCAGGACAATAACTTAAAAGGAAGAGGGGAACGTCATGATTATAAGACTTTTCTTGGGAATCAGTACGCTCGCCATGACCAGCACGGCACTCATGGCGACTCCTGTGGAAAATCTAAAACCACAATGTACCTATGGGCAATGTATTAAGTGCGATTTAAAGGGAGCGAATTTAGCCGGACAGGATGTCACAAAAGCAAACCTTGCTGAGGCTAATTTCGCGAATGCTAACCTAGAAAAGACTAATTTTGAGCGGGCAAGCCTTAGCGGGGCTAATTTAACAGGGGCCAATCTTCATCAAGCTAACTTTGAACGGGCTGATCTTACGGGAGCAATCCTTGTCGGAGCCAATGCTCAAGAAGCTAATTTTGAGCGCGCAACTCTTGTCAATGCTCACCTCGACAATGCCAATTTCCAGGGAGCTAACTTTGAGCGAGCTGATCTTACGGGGGCTTCTTTTGAAGGCGCAAACTTAGAGGGGGCGAACTTCTATTGGGCAGTTATAACGCCAGAAATGAAAGCCTTCTTACAGCATAAGAAGGTCAAAAACCTTGATAAAGCAACCCTTTCAACGAGTTTAAATGGGAAGAAACCTCATAAAGCATCCCATCATCATAAGCCCATGTCCCCCAAAGCAACCGCACACCCTTCGGGGGCAGTGCGAGTAGCTCCAGAAGAAGTCATAGAAGAGAATATTGAACTTATCGTTCCACCGTCTGTAAAATAAAGGCGTTGACTATTAAGGAGGCTAAAATGAAAAAAGAAGATGCCCAGCAGTATGTCAAAAGGCAAAAGGAACTCTATCTAGACATTGTGGTCTATGTATTTATATCTCTTGTGCTGACGGGGATATGGTTTATTTATGACCACGGAACTAATTTCTGGCCCAAATACATATATTTTTGGGGCGGCCTTTATATCATTTATAAATTTATTAAGGCCGGTAATTTAGCCTTTCTCCGCGGCGTGCTTCCCTTTGCTGATCCTGATTGGGAGGAAAAAAAAGTCAATAAGCTCACCAGCAAGCCAGAGGAAAAAAAGGTCACTAAGCTCGCTAGCAAGCCAGAGATGGGAAAAAATAAGAAGAAATAGGGGCTCTCTGGCTATGTGTTTGATAGCATAAGTAACCAAAGAGCCCTGTTCAAAGAGAAGGACGACAGAGATTCTTCGCTTAATGCTGTGGCTTCCCACCTTTTTTCACTGGCTTAGAAAGAGTTTTTGTCAAAGTAGGAGTAGTACATTGATTTGCCTCAGTGCAAGTTTCACCATTGCATTGAAGTGTATAGGTGCACTGTGTTGAAAAGTCTATATTACTAATAGGAATATAAGTTCCTGTGCACCCTACATCGGCGTTTATAGTAACCGTTCCATTGGATATAGCATTAATCCCAGCAGAGGAGCCTGGGCTAAGGCAACCTGTTGTCTATCCATTAGAGATTCCTCCGCCCGTTAAAGAGTAAGCGACTTGGAAAAAATTATTATATAAAGCAATTGGCGATCACTGTGCCATAGACTCCCCTGTGGGTAGCAAAAGAGCCGCTGAAAATAAAAATTTCTTCATGTTATTCTCCTTTAAATTAAAATAAGTATAAACATCATTGATATATATTAAAAAAGTTTAAAAAAATTAAATCAACATGTAAATAGAAAGCTTGCTAAGCTCAACGCATGAAGACTAACATCTCCTAAATTATCTTACCCCCTCAGAAGATATTTGTATTTTTTCGCTAACCCTGCTACAAAAGGGTGAACTTTAATTTGGAAAAGGACCATGGCAAAAGCATCGCCCCTTGAATTTGTGCGTCAAGTGCGTCAAGAAATGAATAAAGTGACTTGGCCGACACGTAAAGAAACGATCGTCACCACCATCATGGTGTTTGTGATGGTGTTTATTTGCGCTGTGTTTTTTTTGGTTATAGATCGGATTCTCTCTTGGGGAGTTTCCTTAATTTTGGGCATAGGGGCTTAAAAAGAGAATGACAGAAAATTTCCGTTGGTACGTTGTAAACGTCTATTCAGGTTTTGAAAAAAAGGTTGCCGAGCATGTGCGCGAGCAGGCAAACAAGCAGGGCCTTTCCGATCAAATTGAGACGATTCTGGTTCCCACAGAAGAAGTTGTGGAAGTGAAGAAAGGCGCCAAAGTTACCTCTGAAAGGCAGTTTTTTCCAGGATACATCCTGATGAAAATGCAATTAACGGATGAGGTGTGGCATTTAGTTCGTCATTCTCCAAAAGTATCTGGCTTTTTAGGGGCACGTGGCAAACCCGTTCCTGTTAGTCAAGGGGAAGTGGATCGGATTTTAGCGCAAGTAAAAGAAGGGGTGGATAAACCAAAATCCACCATTACCTTTGAAGTTGGAGAGCAAGTCCGTGTGAGTGAAGGACCGTTTAGTTCCTTTAATGGCATCGTCGAAGAGGTGGATGAAGACAAGCAGCGTCTTAAGGTGGCTGTTTCTATTTTCGGAAGATCCACCCCGATTGATTTGGACTTTGTTCAAGTGGAAAAATTGTAGGTAAGTATTACAAGCGGGAGGCGAGCCATCGCCGCACCGCAAACTCAAAGAGAAGAGGAGTCAAATGGCAAAGAAAATTGTAGGATATATAAAGCTGCAGATCCCTGCAGGTAAAGCAAATCCATCCCCTCCCGTAGGGCCCGCCTTGGGTCAACGAGGGCTTAACATTATGGAATTTTGTAAGGCGTTTAATGCCCAAACCCAGAACATGGAACCCGGCATGCCCATCCCTGTCGTCATTACGGCGTACGCGGATCGGACCTTTAGTTTCATTAGTAAAACCCCACCCGTGAGCTATTTCTTGAAAAAAGCCGCAGGCCTTGCGAAGGGCTCCACCACACCCGGAACAGGGACGGTGGGACGTGTGACAATGGCGCAAGTGCATGACATTGCAAAAGCTAAGATGGAAGATCTGAACGCCAATGATATTGATGGGGCGTCTCAGATGATTATTGGATCAGCCCGATCAATGGGCATTGAGGTTGTGGAGTAAGGGATATGGCAGGAAAACGAATTAGAAAAGCTTATGAAGGTCTCGATGCTTTGTCAGCATGCACGGTTAAGGAAGCCGTTCGTATTGTTAAGGAGCGCGCCACAGCCAAGTTTGATGAAACCATTGAAATTGCGATCAATTTAAATGTGGATCCCCGCAAGTCTGAACAAAATATTCGAGGCGTGACCCTGCTTCCGGCAGGAACAGGAAAATCCTTGCGCGTTGCGGTCTTTGCTAAGGGTCCTAAGGCAGAGGAAGCCCGTAAAGCAGGGGCTGACCTTGTGGGAGATGAAGATCTTGCAGAGAAAGTTCAGGCAGGGGAAATCAATTTTGATCGTTGCATTGCAACGCCTGATATGATGGGGGTTCTTGGAAAATTGGCCCGTGTTCTCGGGCCCCGTGGTTTGATGCCTAACCCCAAATTAGGAACAGTCACCATGGATGTGGCAGAAGCAATTAAGGCTGCTAAGGGAGGTCAAGTGGAATACCGCGCCGACAAGGCCGGTATCGTTCATGCTGGCATTGGTAAAGCAAGCTTTTCTGCTGATAATATTGAAAAGAACCTCCGTTCTTTTTTTGATGCGATCATGAAAGCAAAGCCAACGGGTGTGAAAGGGTCATACGTTAAAAACGTTTCTCTTTCCTCAACTATGGGCCCCTCTGTAAGGGTTGAGATTGGGGATTTATAAAACGTCATTGCGAGGGAGCTTTGCTCCCGAAGCAACCCAGGGACTTTCTAGATTGCTTCGTCGTTTGCACTCCTCGCAATGACGATATGGAAATGTCCTCCAAATGGCCAATTGAAAAAATTGACATTGGCTGAGAATACGTTATAAGATGTCTTAAGACTGTAGGGACCAAAGACCCTGGGGCAATCCCAAATAGGTTTAATGGATCTCCTACATCAGAGTAAAATAATTTAAAGAGGAAACTCTTTAAAGCCTGTCCAAGACTGTAGGGGCCCTTTATGGGTTTAAAATAATCCCTGCACAGATGGGAAGTCGGAATGCAAGAGAGCTTATTCACGAGCTCCCTCTACCTCACGATTTTCATGGATAGGAAAGGCCAGTGAAAACTGGTTATGTGCAACCCATCTTTGGGGATGACCAAGGGCGTAGCCTGAGGGAGTTCCTAATGATTAAACAATGGAGACGTAATCCATGGACCGTAGCGAAAAAGAGCAGCTCGTTTCTTCTTTGCGTCAAGGCCTTACAGAATCAGCACTTGTTGTTGTGGCTCATCAAACAGGGCTTACCGTGGCAGAAGCGTCTGATTTAAGGCGTAAAATGCGTGACGCGGGCGCGCAGTATAAGGTTGCCAAAAATACCTTGGCACGCTTAGCTGTTGCTGGAACTCCCAATGAAGGTGTGACAAGCCTGCTTTCAGGGCCAACAGCGCTGGCTTATTCAAAAGATCCTGTTGCGGCTGCAAAGGTGAGCATAAAATTTGCCAATAACAATGAAAAATTCAAAGTTATTGGAGGCATTTTAGATGGCAAGATTTTAACCAGTCAAGAAATCGACACCCTCTCAAAGCTTCCCTCTTTGGACGAATTGCGCGCAAAGATTATTGCGATCATCTCAACACCAGCAACACGCGTTGCGGGTATTTTGCAGGCTCCCGCAGGCCAATTGGCTCGGGTATTTTCTGCATATGGCAACAAGGCATAAACACCCCTATTAAACACACAAAGGAGAAACTAACATGGCTGCAAATCTCGATAAAATCGTAGAACAACTTTCTGAATTAACCGTTATGCAAGCAGCGGAGCTTTCCAAAATGCTTGAAGAGAAGTGGGGCGTCAGCGCGGCGGCTCCCGTTGCTGTTGCGGCTGTTGCTGGAATGGCTGCAGAAGCGCCTGCTGAAGAAAAGACAGATTTTGAAGTTATCTTAGCGGCAGCTGGTGACAAGAAAATTGAAGTCATCAAAGAAGTTCGTGCCATCACAGGACTTGGCTTGAAGGAAGCAAAGGACCTTGTTGAAGGGGCACCTAAGACGGTGAAAGACGCAGCACCAAAGGCTGAAGCTGAAGAAATCAAGAAAAAGCTTGAAGCTGTTGGCGCGAAAGTTGAACTGAAGTAAGACCTTCCTTAAAAAAATGAAGAGAAGCAAGTGTCTGAAAAAGACGCTTGCTTCTCTCATTAAATAGGGATATATACACATCAAGAAGAGGGATGATGGCAAGCATGCCAATCTTTCCAATTGCCCATATAAAAATTAAGTTGACGAAATATTAAAATTGAGTAAGGTGACCTTTACAAACAGGCAAGGAGCTGACAATCCATCCCTCTAAGGAAGGAGTGTGTCAAGCTCTTGCTTTGCGCTACAAGGCTATTTTTGGGTTTGTGCGAGCGAAAACGTGGAGCTTTGGGGTTACGCTGGTGTGTTCAAAACTATGGCAAAAGAAGGGATGTGTCGTTTGAGTTTCGTTTTACATAATGAGAACACATTCTTTTACGCGTGTTTTAGGTCTACGGATTGCAAGAATCAACCATTAGGGGACGTCCTAATAAATTTACAAGACACATATTAATTTATACATGACTGCTCTCCTGAGGCTAGGGGGGGAGTAGGCACCATCAAATGAAACACTGACGAAAGAGGCATCAATGGCAAGAACCTATACAGAGCGTAAAAGAATTCGCAAAAGCTTTGCACGGATCCCTGAAATAGCTCCTTTGCCTAACTTAATTGAGTTGCAAACCACATCCTATGAAAATTTTTTGCAGATGGGAGTTCCTGCTGACAAAAGAGCACCTGTGGGATTGCAAGAAGTCTTCCAATCTGTTTTCCCAATCAGTGACTTTGCTGGAAAATCTCAGTTGGAGTTTTTTAGCTATGACTATGACGCTCCTAAATATGATATGGATGAATGTAGACAACGGGGCATGACCTATGCGGCGCCTTTGCGTGTTACTTTCCGACTTGTTGTATGGGACATTGACGAGGATACGGGTGCCAAATCCATCCGTGACATCAAAGAACAAGAAGTTTACATGGGTGATATCCCGCTCATGACAAAAAATGGGACGTTTATCATCAACGGGATTGAGCGGGTTGTCGTCTCTCAAATGCATCGTTCTCCTGGCGTTTTCTTCGATCATGACAGTGGAAAGTCTCACTCATCTGGGAAATACCTCTTCTCAACACGAGTTATTCCTTACAGAGGGTCTTGGCTTGATATTGAATTCGATGCCAAAGACATTGTGTATGCGCGTATTGATCGTAAGAGAAAACTTCCAGTCACAACCTTCTTAATGGCTCTTGATAGTGCGGAAACAGACGCTAAGCGCAAACTTGCAGAGAAAAAGGGAGAGAAGCTAGACCCCCTTGACGTACAAGGGATGTCTCGGGAAGAGATTTTAAATGCTTTTTATGAGACCCTTATTTATAGCAGGACTGGTAAGAATTGGAAGACAGCCTTTCGCCCTGATAGTGTAAAAGTTGGAAAACTCGCCCATGATTTGATTGATGCCAAGACGGAGAAAGTTGTGGCGGCTGAAGGGGCTAAGATGAATCCTCGCTTTGCGCGGAAGCTCCAAACGGAAGGCCTTAATGAAGTCCTCCTTTTCCAAGAGGACCTTGTGGGACGTTATATGGCTAACGATTTAATTAATGAGGCAACAGGCGAAATCTATGCAGAAGCCGGGGATGAAATTTCTCCCACCTTGTTGGAAACATTGGACGCTGCTGGAATTAAAGATATAGCCACCCTTGATATTGATCATGTCAGTGTTGGCGCTTATTTGCGCAATACATTGATGGCAGATAAGAACCTTACACGAGAGGATGCACTTTTAGATATTTATCGGATTTTGCGTCCAGGAGAGCCCCCAACGGTAGAAGGAGCAGAAATCCTTTTCCGTTCACTTTTCTTTGATTCAGAGCGATATGACTTGTCTTCCGTTGGACGTGTGAAGATGAACTCTCGTCTTGAGTTAGATGCTCCAGATACAGTCCGAGTTTTGCGCAAAGAAGATGTTCTTGCGATGGTGAAAGTTCTTTTGGATTTGAAGGATGGGCGAGGGGAGATCGATGACATTGATAACCTTGGAAACCGGCGTGTGCGCTCTGTCGGAGAGCTTTTAGAAAACCAATATCGTATCGGTCTTTCGCGGATGGAAAGAGCCATTCGGGAGCGGATGAGTTCCGTTGAAATTGATACGGTTATGCCTCATGACTTGATTAATGCGAAGCCAGCAGCCGCAGTTGTTCGGGAATTTTTCGGAACCTCTCAGTTGTCTCAGTTTATGGATCAGACGAATCCTTTGTCTGAAATTAACCACAAACGGCGCTTGTCAGCCTTGGGGCCAGGTGGATTAACACGGGATCGAGCCACCTTTGAAGTTCGAGACGTACATCCCACCCATTATGGACGAATTTGCCCCATTGAGACGCCAGAAGGGCCGAATATTGGTCTTATTAACTCCCTTGCCACATATGCACGCGTCAATAAGTACGGCTTTATAGAAACGCCTTATCGTAAAGTCATCGATGAGAAAGTTACGAAGGATATTATCTATCTTACGGCTATGGACGAAAGCAAACATACAATTGCGCAGGCTAATGCAGAGTTAGATAAAAACAACGCCTTTATGGCTGACTTTGTGAGCTGCAGGCGGAATGGAGAGTTCGTGGTCGCTCCTGCGGCAGAAATTGACTTAATGGACGTTTCTCCAAAACAGATTGTCTCCGTGGCCGCGTCTTTGATTCCCTTTATTGAAAACGATGACGCAAACCGTGCTTTGATGGGATCGAACATGCAACGTCAAGCCGTTCCTTTGTTGCGCACAGAAGCTCCTTTTGTGGGAACAGGAATGGAAGGCCCTGTGGCGCGGGATTCTGGGGTTGCTGTGGTTGCCAAAAGAACTGGATTTATAGACCAAGTTGACGCCTCACGCATCGTGATCCGTGTGACGGATGAAAGTGCCATGACAGCAAGTAATGTGGATATCTACAACCTGTTAAAGTTTCAACGCTCCAATGATAAAACCTGTGTTAACCAAAAACCACTTGTGAAGGTAGGCGATAAGGTTGACAAGGGCGATATCATTGCTGATGGACCCTGTATGGATATGGGCGACCTTGCCTTAGGGTCCAATGCCCTCGTCGCTTTCGTGTCGTGGAATGGATATAACTTTGAAGACTCCATCATTATTTCTGAACGGATTGTCAAAAGTGATATCTTCACCTCTATTCATATTGAAGAGTTTGAGATTGCAGCAAGAGACACAAAGCTTGGGAATGAGGAAATTACGCGAGATATTCCCAACGTAGGGGATGAAGCCTTACGCCATCTGGATGAGGCTGGAATTGTTTACATTGGCGCTGATGTAAAGCCAGGGGATATCCTCGTTGGAAAAGTGACTCCTAAGGGAGAAACTCCCTCAACACCAGAGGAAAAACTCTTGCGGGCAATTTTTGGAGAAAAGGCCTCTGATGTTCGCGACACCTCTTTAAGATTACCTCCTGGGGTTCAGGGAACTATTGTAGAAGTTCGTGTATTTTCTCGCCGAGGTGTGGAAAAAGACGAGCGTGCGTTAGCGATTGAGCGTGCAGAAATTGAACGTCTTGCAAAAGATCGGGATGCAGAAAGGTCAATTCTAGACCGAAATTTCTACGCAGCTCTCGAAGGATTGCTTATGGAGCAAAAGGTTGTGAGTGCCCCAGCAGGTGTAAAGAAAGGCACAAAGGTCACGAAGGCTATTCTTGATTCTTTATCTAAAGGCCAATGGCGTCAAGTTGTTGTTGAAGACGATGCGGTGACGTCCGCCTTAGAGTCTACAAAACAACATCATGACGAGAGAATAGCAGCTCTTCAAGCTCACTTTGAAGATAAGGTTGAAAAATTGCGTCGAGGTGACGAGCTCCCAACAGGCGTTTTAAAGCTTGTGAAGGTTTTTGTGGCGGTTAAGCGTAAACTTCAACCCGGCGACAAAATGGCAGGGCGCCATGGGAACAAAGGAGTCGTGTCGCGTATCGTTCCTATCGAAGACATGCCACATTTGGAAGATGGAACGCCCGTTGATATCGTTTTGAATCCATTAGGTCTTCCCTCTCGTATGAACGTGGGGCAAATCCTTGAAACCCATCTGGGGTGGGCAGCTGCTGGCTTAGGACGTCAAGTGAATGATGTTCTGTCGAAAATGGCCATAGAAGAACACAAGGATACGAATCTTTTACGGTCAACCTTAGACCATGTCTATGAAGACAGTGATATTGCTAAAGATATCAAGGAGATGTCTGATGACGACGTCGTTGAACTTGCGACGAATTTAACAGCGGCAGTTCCTATGGCAACGCCTGTTTTTGATGGAGCGCATGAGGCTGATGTTAATCATCAACTTAAGAAGGCAAACCTTGACACAAGCGGACAAGTGACCTTGATAGATGGGCGTACTGGCGAGCCTTTTGATCGAAAAGCAACGGTTGGCTATATGTACATGCTTAAACTCCACCATCTTGTGGACGATAAGATTCACGCCCGTTCTGTGGGGCCATACAGTCTTGTCACGCAACAGCCTCTTGGAGGTAAGGCTCAATTCGGAGGCCAACGTTTTGGGGAAATGGAAGTCTGGGCTCTTGAAGCTTACGGAGCCGCTTACACCCTCCAAGAAATGTTGACGGTGAAGTCGGATGACGTTTCTGGACGGACAAAGGTTTATGAATCCATTGTTCGTGGAGATGATAATTTTGAGTCTGGTATTCCTGAATCATTCAATGTTTTGATGAAAGAGCTGCGCTCTTTGGGGTTGAATGTCGCTTTAGGGACTAATGATGAGTAGTGATCACTAACGCCTGATCACTGACTACTACAAAAAGGAGCATAAAATGCGCGATGTAATGAATCTCTTTGGACAGGTTGCAGGACCTCAACATTTTGATAACATTAGAATTTCTATTGCAAGTCCTGAGCAAATTCGCTCTTGGTCATTTGGGGAAATTAAAAAGCCAGAAACCATTAATTATCGTACCTTTAAGCCGGAGCGGGATGGTTTGTTCTGTGCGCGTATTTTTGGCCCTATCAAAGATTATGAGTGTTTGTGTGGTAAATACAAGCGTATGAAATACCGCGGTATTATCTGCGAAAAGTGTGGCGTTGAAGTGACATTAACCAAAGTACGTCGCGAGCGCATGGGTCATATAGAATTAGCCTCACCTGTAGCTCACATTTGGCTTACAAAATCTTTACCAAGCCGAATCGGGCTCCTCTTAGACTTAATGCTTAAAGACCTTGAAAAGGTGCTTTATTTTGAAAACTACATTGTTCTTGAGCCAGGGCTTACCCCTTTGAAAAAAGGTCAGCTTTTAGGAGAAGAAGAATACTATCGTGCGCAAGACGACTACGGGGTTGATGCCTTTGAAGCTGGAATTGGGGCCGAAGCGTTGCGCCATATGTTGAAAGCTATCGATCTTGAAAAAGAACAAGTGCAGCTTCGCCAAGATTTGTTTGAAACAAAATCTGAACTCAAACGAAAAAAATATGTACGACGATTAAAATTGATTGAAGCCTTTCTTCAATCAGGGAGTCATCCTGAATGGATGGTTATGGAAGTTATTCCTGTTATTCCTCCAGAACTTCGCCCTTTGGTGCCCTTGGATGGGGGACGGTTTGCAACTTCAGATCTTAACGATCTTTACCGACGCGTTATTAACCGGAATAATCGCTTAAAGCGCCTGATGGAGCTTCGTGCCCCTGATATTATCGTTCGAAATGAAAAGCGGATGTTGCAAGAATCTGTTGATGCTCTCTTTGATAATGGACGTCGCGGACGAGTGATTACAGGGACAAACCGTCGTCCTCTCAAATCGCTTTCTGATATGTTAAAGGGAAAGCAAGGGCGTTTCCGTCAAAACCTTTTAGGAAAGCGTGTGGACTATTCCGGTCGCTCCGTAATTGTTGTGGGGCCTGAGCTGAAACTTCACCAATGTGGGCTCCCTAAAAAAATGGCGCTTGAACTCTTTAAGCCCTTTATCTATGCGCGCCTTGAGCGTTATGGCCTTGTAAATACAATTAAGGCAGCAAAGCGAATGGTTGAAAAAGAACGTCCTGAGGTTTGGGATATCTTAGAAGAAGTCATTCGCGAACATCCCGTGCTTTTGAACCGAGCGCCAACGCTACACCGCCTTGGAATTCAAGCTTTTGAGCCTGTGTTGGTGGAAGGTAAGGCAATTCAGCTGCACCCCTTGGTGTGCACGGCCTATAATGCTGACTTTGACGGGGATCAGATGGCTGTTCATATTCCATTGTCCTTAGAGGCACAATTGGAAGCGCGCGTTTTAATGATGTCCACCAATAACATTCTCCACCCTGCAAATGGTAAACCTATTATTACACCATCTAAGGACATTGTTCTTGGGCTTTATTATTTAACCATGGATCGTGAAGGAGAACTTGGCGAAGGAGCAATCTTCTCATCTGTTGCTGAGATTGAACATGCTCTTCATTCCAAGACGGTTTCTTTGCATGCGCGTGTTACTGCAAGATATGATTCGGTTGATGAAGACGGAAACAAGGTATTTCACCGGGCTCATACAACTCCTGGTCGCATGCTCTTGTGGGAGATCATGCCAAAACATCCTGGTGTGAAATTTGAAGCTATTAACCAGCTTTTGACACAAACCGAACTTTCCAAGCTTGTGGACATGATCTACCGGACGTGTGGTCAGAAAGAAGCTGTTGTTTTCTCTGATCATTTGATGGGGCTTGGCTTCCGATATGCGACGATTTCTGGGATTTCCTTTGGAAAGGACGACCTTGTTGTTCCAGAAGAGAAGAAAAAGCTTGTGGCAGATACACGTGAAAAAATCGGAGAATTCCAACAACAATATATGGATGGCTTAATCACGAATGGGGAGCGTTATAACAAAGTAACGGACGCTTGGACAAAGTGTACAGAGCAAGTGGCCGAAGCGATGATGAAAAACATCTCTGAAGTGAAGCCAGGGGAGCCTGTGAACTCTGTGTATATGATGGCCCATTCTCGCGCTCGAGGATCATCGGCGCAAATGCGTCAGTTGGCTGCAATGCGTGGGTTGATTGCAAAAACTTCCGGTGAAATTATTGAAACTCCCATCATTTCCAACTTCAAGGAAGGGCTTAACGTTCTTGAATATTTTAACTCTGCCCACGGAGCACGGAAAGGGTTGACGGATACGGCTTTGAAGACGGCAAACTCTGGATACTTAACGCGTCGTCTTGTCGACGTTGCGCAAGATTGCATCATTATCGAGTATGACTGTGGAACAGAAAAAGGACTTACGGTTCGTGCTGTGGTTGAAGGAGGTGAGGTTATAACCCCTCTCGGTGACCGGATTTTGGGTCGAACGGCAGCCGTTGATATTATTGATCTTGTGGCAAACAAAGTTATTGTTCCTGCGGGTATTCTCATCGAAGAAACTCACGTAGAGCATATTGAAAAGACAAGCGTCGATGAAATTTTGATTCGTTCCGTTTTGACGTGTGAGACAAAGGATGGAATTTGCGCAAAATGTTATGGCCGTGATTTGGCTCGCGGAACGCCTGTTAATATGGGTGAAGCCGTAGGAGTCATTGCAGCTCAGTCTATTGGTGAGCCAGGAACGCAGCTTACCATGCGCACCTTCCACATTGGAGGAGCTGCGCAGCTTGCGGTTGAACAATCGAGTATTGAGGCTACTGCCGGAGGGGATGTCTTCATTAAAAATCGAAGCGTTGTCAAGAATGGCAAAGGCGAGAATATCGTTATGAGTCGTTATTCAGAGATTTGTCTGATGGATGAGCTGGGCCAAGAAAAAGCGCGTTATAAGCTTCCCTATGGCGCCCGCCTTTTGGTTGATGACGGACTTCATGCAAAACTTGGAGATAAACTTGCGGATTGGGATCCTTATACCTTGCCGATTATCTCTGAAGTGGGTGGGATCGTTCATTATGTTGACTTGGTTGAAGGTCTTTCTATGCGAGAAGCCTTGGATGAATCCACGGGGCTTACCAAACGTGTTGTAGCTGATTGGAAGCAATCCGCTAGAGGATCCGATCTGAAGCCTCGCATTGTTCTTAGGGATAAGGATGGAAATCCACTTCTCTTTGCCAATGGAGCGGAGGCCCGGTACTTCTTGGCTGTGGACGCGGTTTTGCTTGTAGAAAATAATGCCAAAATTCATGCGGGAGATGTGCTTGCACGTATTCCTCGAGAATCTACGAAAACACGTGACATTACGGGAGGTCTTCCCCGAGTGGCCGAGCTCTTTGAAGCCCGTCGTCCTAAAGATGCTGCCATTATCAGTGAATATGACGGTCGTATTGAATTTGGAAAAGATCACAAGACAAAACGTCGTGTGATTGTGATGCCAGATGATGAAAGTCTCACCCCCATGGAATATTTGATTCCTAAAGGAAAGCATGTTGCCGTACAAGAAGGCGAGCAAGTAAAACGCGGAGATCTCATTATGGACGGTAACCTAGTGCCCCACGATATCTTGCGTATTCTTGGGATTGAAGCTCTTGCAAGTTATGTGATCAATGAAATCCAAGAAGTGTATCGTTTGCAAGGTGTGCCTATTAACGATAAGCATATTGAGGTTATCGTTCGCCAAATGATGCAAAAGGTTGAGATTACGGATCCAGGAGAAACCACATTCCTTGTTGGTGAGCAGGTTGACAAACAGGAATTTGAAGACACAAACAAAACAACAATTGCCGAAGGGCATCGTCCGGCGCAATGCCATGCAGTGCTCCAAGGTATCACCAAAGCAAGTCTCCAAACGCGCTCCTTCTTCTCAGCGGCTTCTTTCCAAGAAACAACCCGCGTTCTTACAGAGGCAGCTGTGTCTGGAAAAGTTGATGATCTTAAGGGATTGAAAGAGAACATTATTGTAGGGCGTCTCATTCCTGTAGGAACGGGTAGTGTTGTCAATCGTTTGAAACAGATTGCAACGGAGAGAGACCAAGAAACGCTCTCTTCAAGGGCCTCAAAGGTGGCTGCAGCAATTGCTCATCAACAGCAAGATGAGCAGGTCGTGCAGGAATAGAGATTGTGGAAAACTTAAAAAATTTTCGCTCTAGAAGAGCGAAAATTTTTTAAAAGTTAAACAAAACAAGAAAAAAAGAAAGACAGCTCTTGACTCGTTTTGTGCGTAAGATTATTATTCGCTCGTCATTAGAGCGTTGGTGGTATAGGCGATTCAGGGCGTTGGCAGATATTATCTGTCTTAATCCTTGATTTCTGCTATAGACGCGGCGCAAAAGATTGGCTACAAAAGAAAAATTATTTTTGAAATAGGTGGAGGCTTCTCTTCCGCCTTTATTTCGCTTAAATGCGGTGGAAGTAAAATGGAATGTGAAAGGAAACACGTTTAATGCCGACGATTAACCAATTGATCAGAAAGCCACGGCAAGACAAGGAAGTGCGCAATACGGTTCCTGCTTTGCAAGGGAATCCTCAAAAGCGTGGTGTGTGCACGCGTGTGATGACGACAACGCCAAAAAAACCAAACTCGGCGTTGCGTAAGGTTGCGCGTATACGATTGACCAATGGGTATGAAGTGACCGGTTATATTCCTGGTGAAGGACATAACCTTCAAGAGCACTCAGTGGTATTGATTCGCGGCGGCCGTGTGCGCGACTTGCCGGGTGTACGTTATCATATTATTCGCGGTACTCTGGATACCCAAGGCGTTCAAAAGCGACGTCAACGGCGTTCTAAGTATGGCGCAAAGCGTCCGAAGTAGGAGAATAGAGCATGTCAAGAAGGCACAGTGCAGAAAAAAGACCCGTTTTGCCGGACGCGAAGTACGGGGATACGATTTTATCGAAATTTATGAGTTGCTTGATGTATCAAGGAAAAAAATCTGTTGCGGAGTCCATTGTTTATGGCGCGCTTGATCAGGTGAAAACAAAAACAGGACAAGACTCTTTGCAACTTTTCCACGAAGCGCTTGAGAATGTGAAGCCGTCTGTTGAAGTGCGGTCTCGTCGGGTGGGAGGGGCAACCTATCAGGTTCCCATTGAAGTACGGAGTGTGCGGGCTCAAGCCCTAGGAATTCGCTGGATTGTTGGGAGTGCGCGGAAGCGTTCAGAAACAACCATGACGGCTCGCCTTGCGGCAGAGCTTATGGATGCGGCGAATAATCGGGGAGCTGCTGTGAAAAAGCGTGAAGATACCCACAAGATGGCAGAAGCTAACAAAGCCTTCTCCCACTTTAGATGGTAAAGGGAAAACACTAAGATGGCACGCCAAACTCCCCTTGAAAAGTATCGCAATATTGGTATTATGGCCCACATTGATGCGGGCAAAACAACCACCACAGAGCGCGTTCTTTATTATACCGGAAAATCACATAAAATTGGAGAAGTCCATGAAGGCGCTGCCACCATGGACTGGATGGAGCAAGAGCAAGAGCGGGGGATAACCATTACGTCCGCTGCAACCACTTGCTTTTGGACGGATCACCGAATTAACATTATTGATACCCCAGGTCACGTTGATTTTACCATTGAAGTAGAGCGCTCTTTGCGGGTTCTTGATGGGGCGGTTGCTGTTTTTGACAGCGTCGCAGGGGTTGAGCCTCAATCAGAAACCGTCTGGCGCCAAGCTGACAAATATCACGTTCCGCGGATTTGTTTTGTCAATAAAATGGACCGGATTGGAGCAAACTTTTTCCGAACGGTCGATATGATTGTTGACCGCTTAGGAGCTCATCCTCTGGTTATCCATTTGCCCATTGGGACAGAATCTGACTTTGTGGGGATTGTCGATCTTATCCAAATGAAAGCTATTCGTTGGAAAGATGAGACCATGGGCGCTGAGTATGTTATAGAAGACATTCCTCAAGATCTCCAGGCTCAAGCAGCAGATTATAGGGCAAGACTTGTAGAAACGGCAGTTGAACAGGATGATGTGGCCCTTGAAGCTTACCTTGCAGGAGAAGAGCCAGATGTTAATACTCTGAAGAAGTGTATTCGCAAAGGCACTGTAACGGCTAAGTTTGTTCCCGTTTTGTGTGGATCCGCTTTTAAAAACAAGGGCGTTCAGCCTCTTCTCGATGCAGTGGTCGATTTCTTGCCCTCTCCCTTAGATGTTGGGGCGATGAAGGGGGAGTCCGTTGATGGTGACAAGGAATTAGTGCGTAATCCTTCCGATGAGGAGCCATTCTGTGGTTTAGCTTTTAAGATCATGACCGATCCTTTTGTGGGATCCTTGACCTTCGTGCGAATTTATTCCGGTGTTTTGAATTCAGGGTCCTATCTTTTGAATTCCATAAAGGATGAAAAAGAAAGAGTTGGCCGTATGCTTTTGATGCACGCAAACTCTCGTGAAGATATCAAGGAAGCGCGCACAGGTGACATTGTGGCCTTGTGTGGCTTAAAAAACACAACGACGGGTGACACTATCTGTGATCCTGCCAAGCCGGTTGTACTTGAGCGCATGATCTTTCCAGAGCCTGTGATTGAAGTCGCCGTTGAGCCAAAGACAAAAGCTGACCAAGAAAGAATGGGGCTTGCCCTTGCACGGTTGGCTTCTGAAGACCCATCCTTTCGCGTTGCCAGTGACATTGAGTCTGGGCAAACAATTATTAAGGGGATGGGTGAGCTTCACCTCGATATTATCGTGGATCGTATGCGGCGTGAGTTTAAGGTGGAAGCCAATGTGGGTGCACCTCAAGTAGCCTATCGCGAAACCATCACGAAAAAAGCAGAGGTGGACTATACCCACAAGAAGCAAACGGGTGGTGCGGGTCAGTTTGCGCGCATCAAGTTGCGGTTTGAGCCTGTTGAAGCGGGCGGAGGGTACTCTTTCGTGAACGCGATCGTTGGAGGAGCTGTTCCCAAAGAATATATCCCTGGTGTTGAAAAAGGACTTCTGCAAGCGAGTGAAGCCGGTGTAATTGCGGGCTTCCCTATGATTGATTACAAAGTGACTCTCTTTGATGGGGCCTATCATGATGTGGACTCAAGTGTCCTTGCCTTTGAAATTGCGTCTCGTGCAGCTTTTCGCGAAGGTGTGCCTAAGGCAGACCCAAAACTCCTTGAGCCAATCATGAAGGTTGAAGTTGTGACGCCAGAAGAGTATATGGGAGATATTATTGGTGATTTGAATAGTCGTCGAGGTCAAGTCTCAGGAATGGATCAGCGAGGGAATGCGCGTGTTGTAGATGCGTTTGTGCCGCTTGCTTCCATGTTTGGGTATGTTAATACCTTAAGATCCATGAGCCAAGGACGCGCGCAGTTTACGATGCAATTTGATCACTATGAACAAGTTCCCCAGCATGTTGCTGATGAAGTAAAGTCTAAATACACCTAGAGGAGAAGATAACATGGCAAAAGAGAAATTCGAGAGGACGAAGCCCCATTGTAACATCGGGACAATTGGTCACGTGGACCATGGAAAGACGACGTTGACAGCGGCGATCACAAAGGTGTTAGCGGAAAGCGGAGGGGCAACCTTTACAGCCTATGACCAGATTGACAAGGCTCCTGAAGAGAAAGCGCGTGGAATCACGATTTCAACGGCGCACGTTGAGTATGAAACAGCCGACCGCCACTATGCTCACGTGGACTGTCCAGGACACGCTGACTATGTGAAGAACATGATCACAGGGGCGGCGCAAATGGATGGAGCTATTCTTGTGGTGAGTGCTGCAGATGGTCCGATGCCTCAAACCCGGGAGCACATTTTGCTTGCACGCCAAGTCGGCGTTCCTGCTCTTGTTGTGTTTATGAACAAGGTAGACCAAGTAGATGATGCGGAGCTTTTAGAGCTCGTTGAGATGGAAATTCGTGAATTGTTATCTTCCTATGGATTCCCTGGCGACGATATTCCGATTGTGAAGGGATCAGCGCTCTGTGCCCTAGAAGGCCGCGAAGATCCCATTGGAAAAGATGCGATCCTTGAGTTGATGACTCAAGTTGACACCTACATTCCGCAGCCAAAGCGTGACATTGACAAGCCATTCTTGATGCCAATTGAAGATGTATTCTCCATTTCAGGACGTGGAACGGTTGTGACAGGTCGTGTGGAGAGCGGTATTGTGAAGGTGGGCGAAGAAATGGAAATCATTGGATTAAAGCCAACGGTGAAAACCACAGTCACAGGCGTTGAGATGTTCCGGAAGCTTTTGGATCAAGGACAAGCGGGAGACAACATTGGAGCCCTTTTACGCGGAACCAAGAGAGAAGACGTGGAGCGTGGCCAAGTGTTGGCGAAGCCAGGCTCCATCACGCCGCACACAACCTTTATGTGCGAAGCGTATATTTTGAAGAAGGAAGAGGGGGGACGCCACACCGCATTCTTTGCGAACTATCGTCCTCAATTTTACTTTCGGACAACAGACGTCACCGGAACCGTGAAGCTTCCTGAGGGAGTAGAGATGGTGATGCCTGGAGATAACATAACGATGGAAGTTGAATTAATCGCGCCAATTGCGATGACCGATGGCCTTCGTTTTGCGATTCGTGAAGGCGGCCGTACCGTTGGTGCGGGCGTTGTGGCGAAGATTATTAAGTAAGAAATCAGTGGCGCAGTGTAACAGTATAGCAGTATTCAGAATTTTCTGATTCCTGCTACACTGACCACTGCTACACTGTTACACTGAGGTTAAGATGAGTGAAAACCAAAATATACGCATACGTCTTCGGGCCTATGACTATCGTGTCCTAGACCAGTCGACGAGTGAGATTGTCAATACAGCGAAGAGAACAGGCGCAAAGGTATGCGGTCCTATTCCTCTTCCGACTGATATTGCAAAATATACGGTGTTACGCGGGCCTCATATTGATAAAAAGTCTCGAGAGCAGTTTGAAATGCGTACGCATAAGCGGCTTTTAGATATTACAGAATGGTCACCTCAAACGGTTGATGCTTTGATGAAGCTTGATCTTCCGGCGGGTGTTGATGTTGAAATTAAACTCTAAGGAATGGATGCCATGCGAACAGGTTTGATCGCGGAAAAATTGGGAATGACCCGTCTTTTGACAGAAAAGGGAGAGCATGTTCCGATGACTCTTCTGAAAGTAGATAACTGTCAAGTAGTGGGCACTAAGATTGCTGAAAAAGACGGCTATACGGCGGTGCAGTTAGGTGTGGGTACCGCAAAGGTAAAGCGTGTCTCAAAAGCTATGCGGGGTCATTTTGCAAAGGCAAAGGTAGAGCCAAAGAAAAAACTTGTTGAATTTCGCGTCTCAGAAGATGCTCTTTTAAAAATGGGAGAACAACTCTCCGTTGATCACTTTGTTGCTGGGCAATACGTAGATGTTACGGGAACTTCCATTGGTAAAGGGTTTGCAGGTGTTATGAAGCGCCATAACTTTGGCGGCCTTCGGGCAAGCCACGGTGTTTCTGTGTCTCACCGAAGCCACGGATCTACGGGACAACGTCAAGATCCAGGAAAAGTTTTTAAAGGCAAGAAGATGGCGGGTCATTTAGGAAGCGAGCAGGTGACTGTGCAAAATTTGGAAATTGTTCTAACGGATCCAGAGAGAGGTCTTTTGGGAATTCGAGGGGCTATCCCAGGACACCCTGGGGGGTACGTTCTCATTCGGGATGCTGTTAAGAAAAAAGCTCCGAAAGATCTCCCTTATCCCGCAGCTCTTGTTAACGCCTCTGCGCCAGTAAAGGAAGAAACGCCAGCGCCAGAGTCAGCTCCAACTGTTGAGGCAGAGTAAGATGAAGTATGAAGTTCGAAATTTTGAAAATAAAAAAGTAGGTGAAGTTCAGCTTACTCCTGAAATATTCTCGGCTCCTTTACGCCAAGATATTCTTGCACGTATGGTTCATTGGCAACTTGCGAAACGCAGATCTGGAACCCACTCCACTAAAGGAGTCAGTGAGATCAGTGGAACGACGAAAAAGCCATGGCGCCAAAAGGGAACAGGACGGGCGCGTGCGGGAAGCTTGCGTTCTCCTCAATTTCGAGGAGGTGCTACAATTTTTGGACCTCTTCCCCGGGATCATGGGTATAAGCTTCCAAAAAAAGTACGCGAGCTTGCTTTAAAAACGGCCCTTTCAAGTAAAGTGGCGAGTGGAGCTCTTTTGATTGTTGACTCTTTAAACGCAGGGACGCATAAAACAAAAGAACTTGAGAAAAAATTTAAGACCCTTGGCTTGCGTTCGGCCTTGATTATTGATGGAATCGAGGTTAATAAAGACTTTGCGCTTGCAGCAGCTAACCTTCCTATGATTGATGTTCTTCCTCAACAAGGAATTAATGTTTATGATATTCTTCGTCATGAACATTTGGTGTTGACAAAAGCAGCTATTGAAAATTTGGAAAGTAGACTAAAATGAGTAATGTATGTCTTGCAAAAGAGCGCTTGTACAAAGTGATTACCTCTCCCATCGTGACGGAGAAGTCAACGGCGTTGAGTGAGCATAATAAGGTTACTTTCAATGTAAGCTTGGATGCGACAAAACCTGAAATAAAACTCGCAGTGGAAGAGCTTTTCAAGGTTAAGGTAACGTCTGTCAATACGCTTCGCGTCAAAGGCAAGACAAAGCGGTTTAAGGGCATTAGTGGTCAGCGATGCGATCGGAAAAAAGCGATTGTAACATTGGCAGAAGGTGATTCAATTGATATGGCATCAGGATTATAAAAATGAGTTTAAAACATTATAACCCAGTTACTTCATCCCAACGAGGTCTTATTCTCATAGATCGAGGTGAACTTTGGAAGGGCGGCCCTGTCAAGTCTTTAACAGAAGGATTGCGTAAGACAGGCGGACGGAACAATGTGGGACGGATCACAACGCGTCATATCGGAGGCGGTCATAAGCAACGCTATCGATTGATTGATTTCAAGAGAACAAAGAAAGACGTTTCTGCTCTTGTTGAACGGTTAGAGTATGATCCAAACCGCACGGCTTTTATTGCGCTTCTTAAGTATACAGATGGAGAGCAAGCTTATATTTTAGCTCCACAGCGGTTGAGTGTGGGGGATCAAGTGATTGCCTCTGAAAAAGCTGACATTAAACCTGGCAATGCGATGCCATTGAAGAGTATACCCATTGGAACTATTGTTCATAATGTGGAGATGAAACCGGGTAAAGGTGGACAACTTGCGCGATCCGCGGGGACTTATATTCAACTCGTGGGGCGTGATGGCGCTTCGGCGATCTTGAAACTATCCTCAGGAGAAGTGCGTAAAATCAGCAGTGATTGTATGGCAACGGTGGGAGCCCTTTCCAATCCTGACCAAAAAAATATTAATCTTGCGAAAGCAGGACGTAAGCGTTGGTTGGGTGTAAGGCCAAGCGTTCGAGGTGTTGCGATGAACCCGATTGATCACCCTCATGGGGGAGGTGAAGGGCGCACATCCGGTGGACGTCATCCTTGTACGCCTTGGGGTAAGCCAACAAAAGGAAAGAAAACACGCAACCGGAAGAAGGCATCGAGCAGCCAGATTGTCCGGCGTCGGAAATAAAGAGTGTAAAGAGGAGCAAGGTTAAGTGGCACGTTCAATTTGGAAAGGACCTTTTGTTGATGGCTATCTGCTTAAAAAAGCAGAAGTTAGCCGTGAATCAGGTCGTAAGGAAGTGATTAAATCATGGTCACGCAGGTCAACGATTCTGCCTCAGTTTGTAGGTCTCACCTTTGGGGTTTACAACGGGCAAAAATTTATTCCTGTGCTTGTGACTGAAAATATGGTTGGCCATAAGTTTGGGGAGTTTTCTCCTACCCGAACGTATTATGGCCATTCCGCAGATAAGAAGGCAAAAAGAGGATAATCATGTCGAAACCAAAAACCCCACGGCAGCTTCCTGATTATTCAGCAATAGCAAATTTGCGTATGCTACGGGTAAGTCCGCGCAAATTGAATTTGGTTGCGCAGATGATTAGAGGACAGAAAGTTGACAAAGCTATAAATTCTCTTACTTTTTCTCCGAAAAGAATTGCAATTGAAGTGAAAAAGACATTATTGTCAGCCATAGCTAATGCAGAAAACAACCATGGCCTTGATATTGACAATCTTTATGTCTCTGAAGCCACGGTAGGAAAAGCTTTAGTTATGAAAAGATTGGATATTAGAGGGCGAAGTAAGGCAGGGCGCATTAAAAAAGCCTTTAGTCATCTTCGCATTATCGTAAGTGAAATTGGAGACGTCGCGTAATGGGACAAAAAGTCAATCCGATAGGTTTGAGAATTGGGATTAACCGCACGTGGGATTCCCGCTGGTTTGCGCGGCATGATTACGCGAATCTTCTCCATCAAGATTTGAAGCTGAGAAAGTATATTAAAGATCGTCTTTCCCAAGCGGGTGTTTCAAAGATCGTTGTAGAGCGCCCCGCTAAAAAAGCACGGGTTACAATTCATACAGCTCGTCCTGGGATTGTTATTGGTAAAAAGGGTGCTGATATTGAAAAATTGAAAGCAGAGCTTTCCAAAATTGCAGGTACTGACGTGAGTCTCAATATTTTGGAAATTCGCAAGCCTGAGTTGGATGCAGTGTTGGCAGCTGAATCTATTGCGCAACAGCTAGAGCGCCGCGTGACCTTTCGTCGTGCCATGAAGCGCGCTATTCAAGCGGCAATGAAATTAGGAGCAAAAGGCATTCGCGTTAATGTGAGTGGACGTCTTGGAGGCTCTGAAATTGCACGGATGGAGTGGTATCGGGAAGGCCAAGTTCCTTTGCACAGCTTGCGTGCTGATATAGATTATGGAGAAGCCGTTGCAAAAACAACTTATGGAACCATTGGGATAAAAGTTTGGATTTATAAGGGTGATATTATGGAGCATGATCCCATGGCTTTTGATAAGCGCAGCGCCCTGCATACAGTTAATCGAACGGCCAGTTGAAGAGGATTGTTGACACATGTTAGCCCCTAAAAAAACAAAATTTCGCAAGGCCTTTAAAGGTCGTATTCATGGGAATGCGAAGGGTGGAACAAGCTTAAATTTCGGTGCTTTTGGCTTGAAGGCGATTGCGCCTGAGCGTGTGACGGCACGGCAAATTGAAGCCGCACGTCGTGCCATTACGCGTCATATTAAACGTGCAGGACGGGTGTGGATTCGGATTTTTCCGGATGTTCCCGTTTCTACCAAGCCTGCGGAAGTACGGATGGGGAGTGGAAAAGGGTCGCCTGAGTTCTGGGCTTGTCGCGTACATCCAGGCCGCATTATGTTTGAGCTTGATGGTGTGCCAGAAGATCTCGCAAGAGAAGCCTTTGAGCTGGCTGCCGCGAAGCTTCCGTTGGCGACGAAATTTATCTCCCGCGAGACAAGGGGAATTGAATAATGAAGTGGATAGATGTTAAACAGATGGATGACACAGCTCTTAAGGCAAAAGTCATTGAGTTAAGGAAAGAACTAATGGGTCTTCGGTTTCAACGCGTGGCGGGTCAAATGGAAAAACCTCACCACTTTCGTGTTGCACGGCGAACTATTGCGCGCATTAAGACGTTGTTAAATCAACGTACGAAGACAGTTTGAGGAGTTATAGATGCCAAAACGTGTTTTAAAAGGAACTATCGTCAGTGCAAAATGTGATAAGACAGTTACTGTTCGAGTGGAGCGCCGTGTGAAGCATCCCCTCTATCACAAGTTTATGACGCGTTCTAAGAAGTTCACGGCTCATGATGAGGCTAATCGTTTCAAAGAAGGTGATGTGGTAAGTATTCAAGAGTGTAAGCCATATTCTAAAATGAAAACGTGGGAAGTGGTTGATAGTAGTAATTAGAAGGTAGGGGTTAGAAATTCTAACAACTAATGTCTATTTATTAATAACTAACAAAGAAGGAAGTAAGATATGATTCAGATGCAAACTAACCTGAAGGTAGCCGATAATTCCGGCGCGCGTCGGGTGCAGTGCATCAAGGTTCTGGGTGGTTCTAAACGTAAAACCGCTTCAGTTGGTGATGTGATTGTTGTCTCTATTAAAGATGCGATTCCTCGGGGTCGTGTTAAAAAAGGAGATGTGCGCCGCGCAGTGATTGTGCGAACGGCTAAGGAAATTCGTCGTGTGGATGGAACAGCCATTCGGTTTGATGATAATGCAGCTGTGTTGATTAACCAACAGGGCGAGCCTATTGGAACGCGTATCTTTGGTCCGGTTACTCGTGAGCTGCGTGCAAAAGAATTTATGAAGATTATTTCCCTTGCTCCGGAGGTTCTTTAATGGCCCAGAAATTTCGCATTAAGAAGGGTGATACGGTTTGTGTCATATCGGGTAAAGACAAGGGTAAGTCGGGGCAAGTTTTGAAAATGCTGCGCGAAGATTCTCGTCTTATTGTTCAAGGGGTTAACCTTGTTAAAAAGCATCAGAAACAAACAGTCTCTCAAGAAGGGGGGGTTGTCCAAAAGGAGGCGTCTCTTCACATTTCTAATGTGGCGCATGTCGATCCAGTTTCTAAAAAACCGACGCGTGTTGGATATAAATTTCTTAAAGATGGGAATAAAGTTCGTGTGGCCAAGCGGTCCGGCGAGACGATTGAGTAAGGTAGAATGACGATGGCACGATTAAAGGATCACTACGAAAAAGTTGTTAAACCTGCTCTGGTAAACGAAATGGGGTATAAAAATCCCTTTCAGGCGCCGCGTTTGACAAAAATTATTATTAACATGGGCTTGGGCGAAGCTGTGCAAGATAGCCGCAAAGCTCAAGGTGCTCTTGAGGAGCTTGCTCTGATTGCAGGACAGAAACCTGTGTTGACAAAAGCAAAAACGTCCATTGCAGGGTTTAAGCTGCGAGAAGGGATGAATATTGGGGCAAAAGTAACCCTAAGGCGTGACAGGATGTATGAATTTCTGGATCGCCTCGTGAATATTGCTATGCCGCGGATACGAGATTTTCGGGGAATTTCTCCTAAGAGTTTTGATGGCCGAGGAAATTATTCTTTAGGAATTAAGGAGCATATTATTTTCCCTGAGATTAACTATGATAAGGTTGATCAAATTCGAGGGATGGATGTCACCCTTGTGACAACCGCAAAAACAGATAAAGAAGCACTTGCCCTGTTAAAGGGTTTTGATTTGCCCTTTACAGGACAAAAAGGGCAGGAGAACTAGATGGCTAAGGTAAGCTCAATTGAAAAAAATCTTCGTCGTGAACGAATGGTGAAGCAATATTCTTCAAGGCGCATGCGTTTAAAAGAAACCGCAAACAATGAGGATCTTCCTATGGAAGAGCGTTTTAAAGCGCGCCTTCAGCTGGCAGAATTGCCACGGAACAGCTCGCCTGTGCGTGTGCGCTCGCGGTGTTTGCTGACAGGTCGTCCGCGCGCTGTGTATCGTAAATTTAAATTATCAAGAATCGCATTGCGCGAACTTGCGTCTGCAGGGCTTATCCCTGGTATGACGAAATCAAGCTGGTAGGAGGAAGAGATGTCGTTCTCAGATCCAATAGGGGATATGTTAACTCGGATACGGAATGGTCAAAAAGCACGCAAGACCACCATTACCTCGCCTGCTTCAAGCCTTCGAGAGAATGTCCTTGAAGTTTTAAAGCAAGAAGGGTACATCAGAGGGTATGCACGCGAAAAAGTTTCTGAAGGGATTGATCAAATTAAAATTGAACTAAAATATTATGAAAATCAACCTGTTATTCGATCTATTGATCGAGTGTCAAAGCCAGGACGGCGTGTGTACGCGAAAATTAAAGACCTAAAACCAATCAATAATGGTTTGGGAGTCGTTGTTCTTTCAACGCCTAAAGGAGTTCTTTCCGATGGACAGGCGCGGGAGTTGAATGTGGGCGGCGAAATTCTTTGCAATGTATTCTAAGGATTGAATGATGTCACGAGTTGGAAAAAATCCAGTTTCTGTTCCTCAAGGGGTAACATGCCAGTTAAATGGCCAGGAAATTAAGATAAAAGGAAAGAATGGTGAGCTTTCTGCGCTTACGAGCAAGGAAGTTCAAGTGACATTTGAAAATAATGAAATTCTTGTAAGACCCATCGATGATTCTAAGCAAGCGCGCATGTTGTGGGGCACTTGGAAAAATCGAATTAAAAATATGGTACACGGTGTACATGAAGGGTTTACAATTAATCTTGATATCAATGGTGTTGGATATCGTGCAGCCATTGAAGGGGATGCTTTAAAATTGCAACTTGGCTATAGCCATGATGTTATGTATCCCATTCCTCAGGGAATTAAGATTTCTTGCGAAAAGCCAACAGCAATTGCTATATTTGGGGCGGATCGTCAGCGTGTTGGTCAAGTGGCCGCTGAAATTCGTGCCTATCGCAAACCAGAGCCCTATAAGGGTAAAGGGATTAAGTACGAAAACGAACATATTGTACGTAAAGAAGGTAAGAAGAAGTAGTCATGAGTGAAGCAAAAGATCTTTTTGAGCGCCGTAAACGCAGAACACGATTCAAGTTGTTGCAAGTGACAACAGATAGGCCACGTCTTTCTGTGTTTCGCTCAAAAAAGCATATGTACGTACAAGTTATCGATGATGTTGCTGGCCGGACGCTGGCAGCGGCATCAACCTTGGATAAGAGCTTGAAAAAGCTTAAAGCGACCTCTAATGCCGCAGCGGCAGAAGAAGTTGGAAAGCTTGTTGCAGAGCGAGCTCTTAAAGCAGGCGTTAAAAAAGTTGTATTTGACCGTGGTGGATATCTCTATCATGGTCGTGTGAAGGCATTAGCGGACGCAGTTCGCGATGCTGGACTTTCATTTTAGGAAGGTACGAAATGGCCCGAGACGGAAAAAATAGTCGATCCTCACGCTCTGAGCGCGAAGAAGGGAATGAGTTAGTCGAAAAGTTAGTTGCAATTAACCGCGTAACGAATGTTAAAAAGGGAGGAAAAACATTTTCCTTCTCTGCGATTGTCGTTGTGGGTGATGGTAAAGGTCGCGTGGGCCATGGAATGGGCAAGTCTCGTGAAGTTCCTGAAGCCATTCAAAAGGCTACCGAAAAAGCCAAAAGGAATTTGGTGCGTATTCCTCTTCGAGAAGGGAGAACACTCCACCATGATGTAACCGCAGCCTACGGGGCAGGTCTTGTGCATATGCGAGCAGCAGTTCCTGGAACAGGAATTATCGCGGGTGGTCCGATGCGTGCCGTTTGTGAAGCTCTTGGGATTCAAGATGTGGTAAGTAAGTCTATAGGATCTTCTAATCCACACAACATGGTAAGAGCGACATTTAAAGCTCTTCAAATGATTAATGCGCCCCGTCAAGTGGCAGCACGTCGTGGCAAGAAAGTGGCAGAGCTCGTTGGACGCCGGACGCAGGGTGAGGTATAAAAAAGATGGTTAAGAAAAAGACACTCATTGTAACGCAAACCGGGAGCCCAATTCGTCGTGAAGAGTGCCAAAGAGCAACTCTTTGTGGACTTGGGCTTAATAAAATTGGTCGAACCCGTGAGCTGGAGGATACACCAGCTATTCGTGGGATGATTGAAAAAGTTAAACATATGATTAAAGTTGAAGAAGGGGCCAATTAAGGGAAGAAAGAAACTCTTTCTTCCTTGTGGAAAATGACTCATGAAATTAAATGAAATTCACGATAATCCTGGAGCTCGTCGTCCTAAAATGCGTATTGGGCGTGGTATTGGCTCTGGTAAAGGTAAAACAGGCGGCCGTGGAGGAAAAGGCCAGACAGCGCGTACTGGTGTCTCCATTAATGGATTTGAAGGGGGGCAGATGCCTCTTTATCGGCGGTTGCCCAAGCGTGGTTTTACCAATATTTTTGCGCTAAAATTCGTAGAAGTTAATGTGGGTCGTCTTCAAGAGGCGATTGATGCTGGCAAGATCGATGCCAAGAAGCCTATTAATGAAGAGCTGCTGGTAGCGGCAGGCCTTGCTCGTAGAATACGTGATGGAATTCGCCTTTTAGGCAAAGGGCAAATTAAGACAAAAGTTTCCTTAGAAATAACAGGAGCAACTCAGTCTGCGATTGCTGCTGTTGAAAAAGCAGGGGGAACAGTAAAGGTGAAAGAAGTAGTCAGTAGTCAGTAGTCAGTAGTCAGTACTAGCATAAAGTTTTATTGCTGAAACTTGTAGTCAAAAATAGAATATGACTGTGAATACTGAAAACTGATCACTATTTACTGATTACTGAGCACTAATAATAGAGGAATATCATGGCTTCAGCCGCAGAACAATTGGCAGCGAATATAAATCTAAAAGCTTTTTCTAAGGCGGAAGACTTAAAAAAGCGCATTTGGTTTACGATTGGCGTTCTTATTGTCTATCGTTTGGCCACATACATCCCTTTACCTGGAATTAACCCCGCCGTGATGGCCGAGTTTGCGCGGACGCATGGGGGAGGAATTTTTGGGATGGTGGATATGTTCTCCGGAGGGGCATTGAGTCGTATGTCCATTATGGCGCTCAATATTATGCCTTATATCTCAGCGAGTATTATTATCCAGCTTATGACGGCGATTGCGCCTCAGTTCGAAGCCTTAAAAAAAGAAGGCGAATCAGGGCGGCGTAAATTGAATCAGTACACCCGTTATTTAACAGTATTGATTGCAGTCTTGCAGTCTTATGGAGCTGCTGTAGGGCTTGAGGCTTTACAGGGAGCCGCAGGGTCTGCCGTGATGGATCCAGGGATTTTCTTTCGCCTTACAACAGTTGTAACGATTGTAGGAGCAACCTTGTTCCTCATGTGGCTTGGTGAGCAAATTACAGGACGTGGGATTGGGAATGGAATTTCGCTTATTATTTTTGCGGGTATTGTGGCTAATCTGCCCTCATCCATTGTCAATGCTTTAGAGCTAGGGCGAACAGGGGCTCTATCCTATCTCTTCATCCTTTTCATCCTTGTCTTTTCCATAGGGATGATCGCCTTTATCGTGTTTATAGAGCGTGCACAACGCCGCATCTTTATCCAATACCCTAAACGTCAGGTGGGGAATAAGATGTTTGGCGGAGAAAGTTCTCACCTTCCTATAAAGTTGAATAGTACAGGGGTTATCCCTCCAATCTTTGCAAGCTCTCTTTTGCTGTTACCTCTTTCCCTTGCCCAGCTTTCCGGAGGACGAGGGCCGGAATGGCTTCAGTGGATTTTAGGGGGGCTTCATCACGGGGGTGTTGTTTATATCGCTATTTATCTGTTCTTAATTGTTTTCTTTGCTTTTTTTTATACCTCTATCGTCTTCAACCCTCAAGAGACGGCGGAAAACTTGAAAAAGAATGGTGGATTTATTCCGGGTCATCGTCCAGGCGTGAACACGGCTAATTACTTGGATTTTGTTGTGACACGGTTGACAGTGATAGGGGCGGCTTACTTAGCCTTTGTTTGTGCAGTGCCTGAGTTTTTGTATTCAGTTTATTCCTTACCTTTTTACTTGGGAGGAACAACCTTTTTGATCGCTGTAAGTGTTCCTATGGATACTGTTGCTCAAATCCACTCTCATCTTTTGGCGCATCAGTATGAAGGACTCTTAAAGAAGACTCGATTAGTAAAAGGCACTCAAAGATGAATCTCATTCTTTTAGGGCCCCCTGGATCAGGCAAAGGGACGCAAGCCCGATTGATTCGAGATCGTCATGGACTAGTTTTAATAGCGACAGGTGATATTTTAAGGGAAGAAATTCAAAAAGAAACGCCCGTTGGTCGCGAAGTTAAAGAAATTATTGAGGCGGGATTGTATCCTTCTGACGATATTGTTCTTAAAATTTTTGAGCAACGGCTTCGCCAAGAAAAGGCACAAGGTGTTATTCTTGATGGTGTTCCTCGAACACTGAATCAAGCAGAAAAAGTTGACACAATGTTTGAGCAGTTGGGTATTAAACTGACCATGGCTATTCAGCTTGCAGTTGATGAGGAAGAATTGATTAAACGTCTTTCTAGTCGACGGATTTGTAAATCTTGTGGGGCTGCGTATACAATTGATCTTCCTTCGCGTGTAGAGGAGGTTTGTGACGTGTGTTCTGGGAGTGACTTTCTTCGACGTTCAGATGATGCGCCTGAGGCTGTCAAAACACGGTTTGAGGTGTATAACGAACAAACGAAACCGCTTATAGATTATTATTCTAGGACGAATCGCTTAAGAAGCATCGATGGGATGAAGTCCGTTGAAAAGGTGAATGAGCAGATAGAGGGTCTTTTGCGGAGCTCTCAATGATGTTTATCTCTATCGCAAGTATTGACAATATTGTCAGGATGCCTATACTCCGCACAGGAATTTTAGGTGTCTTCCGACAACAGGATGAAGGAGAAGTAAGTGGCTCGTATAGCTGGCGTTAATATACCGACGCAAAAAAGAGTTGAAATTGGGTTGCAGTCGATTTATGGAATTGGCCCTGCAAAGGCACAAGAAATTTGTGTAAAGCTGGGGATTCCTGTCGAAAGACGCGTTAATCAATTAACGGACGCAGAAGTTTTAAAAATTCGCGAAGCGATTGATCACGAGTACAAGGTAGAAGGTGACCTTCGCCGGGAAATCTCCATGAACATTAAGCGGTTAATGGACCTTGGATGTTATCGTGGCCTCCGCCATCGTAAAGGTCTTCCTGTCCGGGGTCAAAGAACACATACCAATGCGCGGACACGTAAGGGTAAAGCAGTAGCAATCGCAGGTAAGAAAAAGTAAAGGTTAGAACTTAAATGGCACAAAAACCAGCACAAAAAATTCGACGTAGAGAGAGGAAAAATATCGTCTCTGGGGTCGCACACGTAAATGCATCCTTCAATAATACGGTTGTTAACATTACAGACGCCCAAGGCAATACGATTTCCTGGTCATCTGCTGGATCGAAAGGTTTTAAAGGGTCCCGTAAGTCAACCCCTTATGCAGCCCAGATGGCTGCGGAAGATGCTGGACGGAAGGCTCAGGAACATGGCATGAAGTCTCTTGAAGTTGAAGTAAAGGGGCCCGGATCAGGTCGTGAGTCAGCCTTGCGTGCGCTGCAAGCGACAGGATTTGTCATAACATCCATTCGGGATGTGACCTCCGTTCCCCACAATGGATGTCGCCCTAAAAAGCGTCGTCGCGTATAAGTCAGAAATTATTAACCAAAGTATTAATGCTGAGAGGGTATACTCGTGATACAAAAGAATTGGCAAGCCCTAATTAAACCCTATAAATTAAACCTGGATCATAGTGAAGATCCTCAATATGTAGCTATGATCACTGCAGATCCTCTGGAGCCTGGCTTTGGGATGACCCTGGGGAGTGCTTTGCGTCGCGTTTTGCTTTCCTCTCTCCAAGGATCTTCTATTACGTCTGTGCAAATTGAAGGTGTTCTGCATGAATTTTCAGTCCTTCCAGGGGTAAGCGAAGACATCACAGACATTGTTCTTAACCTTAAAGGTGTTGTGACAAAGCTTCACAAGGATGGTGCTGTTCGGGTAAAACTTCAAGCAGAAGGGCCGTGTAATGTGACGGCAGGAATGATTGAATCCACAGCAGATCTCGAAATTTTAAACAAAGATCACTACATCTGTGCTCTTGGTCAAGGAACAAAGCTCTCTATGGAGCTCACCATCAACTCGGGTAAGGGATATGTGCCTGCAGAAAGTAACAAAAAAGCAGATGCTCCTGTAGGATTGATTCCTGTAGATTCTCTTTATAGCCCTGTGCGTAAAGTGTCCTACAAAATCGAAAATACACGTGTGGGTCAACAAACAAACTATGATAAGTTGATTATGCGGGTTGAAACAGATGGGACTGTGCGCCCTGACGATGCGGTTGCCTTAGCAGCGCGTATTCTCCAAGATCAACTTCAAAAGTTTATTAATTTTGAAGAGCCAAAAGAGGCTTATGTGGAAAAAGAGGAATCTCTTCTTCCGTTTAACCGCGCTTTGTTGCGCAAGGTGGATGAACTTGAGCTTTCCGTAAGGTCGGCAAACTGCCTGAAAAATGATAACCTCATTTATATTGGCGATCTCGTTCAAAAATCAGAGTCTGAAATGCTCAGAACGCCAAACTTTGGGCGGAAGTCTTTGAATGAAATTAAAGAGGTTCTTTCCCAAATGGGGCTAGGTCTTGGAATGGATGTTCCCGGATGGCCTCCTGAAAACATTGAAGAATTAATTAAAAAGCTCGATGAGCCCTTTTAAGGAATAGGAGTCCAAATCATGCGTCACGGTGTTAACGGTCGTAAACTTAATCGCCACTCAGGAGAAAGAAAAGCTCTTTTTAAGGGTTTGGCTGCTTCTTTGCTAAAGCATGAGCAAATTAAAACGACTTTACCGAAGGCTAAGGATCTTCGTCCTATCGTTGAGAGGATGATTACCCTTGGAAAAAGGGGGGGGCTTTCTTGCCGTCGTCAGGCCATTTCTCTTTTGGGAGATAAGGAAATTGCAGCAAAAATTATGGGCCCTTTAGCAGACCGCTATAAGAAAAGGGCAGGGGGGTATGTCCGCATTATTAAAGCAGGCGCGCGTCCTGGAGATAATGCGCCCATGGCCATTATTGAGCTTGTGGATCGAGAGTTAACAGCAAAAGGAAAAGATTCTGGCCCAACTTCAGAAAAAGGCTCAGATAAGGATGCAGCTGAAGCATAGAGCACTTTTTAAGCTTTAGCATGATTCTCATTCCACCTATGTCAATTCCCATGAAAGAAGGGAGGCTATCTGAAATGACTGATGATAGAATCCATACTCAAAATAAAAACATGGAGCGGTAGAAAAAGTCATGAGCTGGTTCACCACTTTTGTCCGCCCGAGGATCAATGCCTTGATGCGCAAACAAGAAATTCCTGATGATCTCTGGCATAAGTGCTCAAGTTGCGAGCAAATGATATACCATAAGGACTTGGTGTCTCATCAATACGTTTGCCGTCATTGTGGGCATCATATGCGGATTCCTCTCAAAATGCGCTTTGAAACTCTTTTTGATGCGGGAAGCTATACACGGGTTCCTCTCCCAAAAGTACTCTTAGATCCTCTCAAGTTTAAAGACTCAAAAAAATATGCAGACCGCCTTAAAGTTGCGCGTTTGGAGACAAAGGAAGAAGATGCAATCCTTGTCGCAGAAGGCTATATGGGGGGCTATCCTGTTGTCCTTGCCGCCTTTGACTTCTCGTTTATTGGAGGGTCCATGGGGATGGCCGTTGGAGAAGGGCTTGTGAGGGCTGCTGAGCGCGCGTGTGAGCTTAAGTCTGCTTATATTACCCTTCCTTCCTCTGGAGGCGCGCGCATGCAAGAAGGCATTTTCTCATTGATGCAAATGCCGCGATCAGTCATTGCCGTTGAGCAAGTGAAAGAAGCGGGCCTTCCCTATATCACAATTTTAGTAAACCCCACCATGGGAGGAGTTGCGGCTTCCTTTGCCATGCTGGGAGATATAGCCATTGCGGAACCTGGGGCTATCATTGGTTTCACTGGGGCGCGTGTTCTTCAAGAAACCATTCGCCAAGAGCTCCCTCCTGGCTTCCAAGAAGCTAACTTCCAGCTGGCCCATGGGATGGTTGATATGGTGACCCCGCGCGAAGACATTCGCCAAAAATTGATTGATATTTTAGGAGTGTTGATGAGCAAGAAATGACCTCAATTCATTTTGAAAAAGCTTCTCTTGTTCATAAAGACCCCATTTTTTCCTGGCTTGAAAACCCTCACGTAAAAGAGTTTTGGGATAATAGCCCGGAGCATCGAGAGGATATTCTTATCTTTATGAAGAGTCGGTCAGAACCCTCACCTTATTATGACGGGATTTTTGACTATTGGGTTGGCTTTTTGGATAAGGATCCCTATTGCCTTCTCATGACATCGGAAATTCTTGCGGGTCAGTCAGATCTCCCTGATCTCTGGCGGGACCATCTTTCTCAAACAGGCAAAACCATCAGTATTGATTTCACCATTGGCAATGAGGCTTACGTGGGAAAAGGGCTAGCTGCGCCTACTTTGGAGGCCTTTGCCGCATTCTTCCGAGAAAAAGTTGATTTAAAAGCCGATACCTTCATCATTGATCCTAACCAGGATAACCCCCGGGCCAAGAACGTCTATGAAAAAGCAGGATTCCAACCGGTTGGAGAATTTTCTAGAAGAGGGGAGCGCTTTTTTTTGATGGTTAAAGATAACAGAACGCATGCAAATTGAAGATATTAAAAATTAGGGTATTTGGCGAGCACAACAGCTGTACCTATACCTTTTATAGGTAAAAGCCTTAGATTACTCTTATCCAAAACGACTTCAAACTATTGGATTTCTATCGGGCAGCTCGTAGGGGTGCTCTCTTGGGTTAATGTTACGACAGCATTGTCGAGTTTATCGAAGCTTTTTAAATTTAGCTTATTGAGCAAAGCTTGATTTAATGGATAGACGCAGGAGAATGATCCAACACTTTTATTATTATTATCAACATAATTAAATGTTACAACCATTTCCACGCTCCCATCGGGTGTTTTTTCGATTGTATTCAATATCTTTTGAATAGATGAGCCTAAAATAATACTGCCAGTGGTTCCAGAAGAATTTGGGATCGAAGTTAAAAGAGAACTCAGCCGCAGAGACCAAGGCTCAATTCCAGCTGCGCTTGCATTGGTGTAAACAACTAGGCTTACATTGTGAGCAGTGTAAGGAGATTGCACTTGATCGATCATCCTTATAGCCGAGGCTGGTCCAGAGAATACCAAGTGGGATAAAAGAGTTACAAAGGCTACATTCCTTACCGATTTCTTAAAAGCAGGTAATGGAGAGTTTGTCTGTATTCTGTTCATGATCATAATCCTTCTGAGTTAGGGGCTATCATCAGAATATCTTATTATCATTAAATTTTTATTAATGAGGAGGACAGAAATTTTATAGAAGAAGGAAAACAGTTTGTCCCTTTAGGCGCAGCTGTCTGATTTTATATTTATAGTATAAATACATCTTATATGAAGTCAAATTTGTCGAATGGCCATTTGAACACCGGACGTTTTGAACCACTTATGTCATCCTTGACTTAGAAATTCTTGATTTGCGAAGCAAATCCTTAGAATTTCTTAGGTCGAGGATCTTGTAGGAAGTCTCGAGATGTTGCTATAAGATCCTCGACTCAAGAAACGCTAAATGTTTTCCTTGCGGAAAACAAAGCATTTCTAGGTCAAGGATGACAAAGGTTGGGACTAAGAAACGTCTCTTTACACCTCTGCCCAAGTATTTCCTACGGTTGCTTCCACCACCAGAGGCACAGAAAGAGAAACAATGGATTGCATAGCCTTCACAATTAAAGACTGAGCCTTCTCTATGTCTTGATCTTCAATTTCAAAAATCAACTCATCATGGACTTGGAGAAGCATGTGGGCTTTTAAATTCGTTTCTTTGAAAAGACGGTCGAGTTTAATCATGGCCTTTTTAATAATGTCCGCATTGCCTCCTTGAAGAGGCGCATTGATGGCTTGCCGCTCAGCAAAGCTACGGCGGTTAGGATCTTTGCTTTGAATATCAGGGATAAAGCAGCGGCGGCCTAAAAGGGTTGTCACATAGCCTTTTTCTCGCGCTTCTTGCTTCATACGCTCCATGTAGGCTTGAATGCCAGGGTAAAGCTTGAAGTACGTTTGGATATACTGACCCGCGCTTTCCCGACTAATGCCTAATTGGCGTGCAAGACCAAAGGGGCTAATGCCATAGATAATGCCGAAATTAATAGCCTTTGCCCGTTGTCTCAGCTCCGAGGTCATCTGATCAAGGGGGACGTCGAAAACTTGGGAGGCTGTTTGGGCATGGATGTCTTTTCCTTCCAAAAAAGCTTGGCGAAGTTCAGGAAGATTTGCCATATGCGCCAAAAGGCGCAGCTCAATTTGCGAATAATCCACAGACAAAAGCTTCATGCCAGGGGACGCAATGAAAGCCCCGCGAATTTTCTTTCCTTCTTCCTTTCGAATGGGGATGTTTTGCAAATTGGGGTCAGAGGAGGCCAAGCGCCCCGTTGAGGTGGCTGCCATGGCGTAAGAGGTATGAACCCGATCTGTTTTTGGATTAATTTGGCGAATTAAAGCATCCGTATAGGTGCTCTTAAGTTTTGACAGCTGGCGCCACTCGAGCAGGGTGTCAGCAATGGCAAAGCCTTGCTCAGAAAGGCTTTCTAAAACATCGGCAGAGGTCCCATAGGCGCCTGTTTTTCCTTTTTTTCCACCTGGCAGTTTAAGTTTTTCAAAGAGGATGTCACCAAGTTGCTTAGGAGAGGCTACGTTAAAGGAGTCTCCCGCCTCTTGATGGATGTGAGCCTCAATCTCTGAGAGGCGTTTTTCAAATTCTCCACTTAGCTTTTTTAACACAAGAGGATCTACTTTAATGCCACGGTATTCCATGTTGACCAATACAGGAATTAGCGGCCGCTCAAGGGTTTCATAAACAGTACATTGCTGTTCACTTAAAAGGCGTGGCTTTAAGAGCGCATGAAGCTGAAAGGTCACATCGGCGTCTTCTGCTGCATAGTCCAGGGCTTTTTCAAGAGACACTTTGTCAAAAGTAACCTGAGAGCGCCCTGAGCCCACCACATCTTGATATTTCACCGTATCATAATCGAGATAAAGCTTAGCAATTTCATCCATGCCGTGGCCATGCTGACCTCCTTCGAGAAGGTAGGACATGACCATGGTGTCATCTAAGGAAGTTATTTCAAGGTCATATTTCTTTAAAACCAACGCATCATATTTGATGTTTTGCCCAATCTTTAAAATGGCGGGGTCTTCAAGAATAGGCTTAAGAAGAGCAAGGACTTCTTTGAGGGGGATTTGCTGAGGGGTCGTTCCTTCATTTAAAAGGTCGCGTTCTGCTCCCTTATGCCCCACAGGGATATAACACGCCTTTGAGGGAGCGGTGCTGAGGGATATTCCGACCAGTTGCGCCTCCATAGCATCGAGAGAGGTGGTCTCCGTATCAAAGGCAACGTATCCTGTGGTATGAATACAGTCGATCCAAGATTTCAATGCGGCAATGTCTTGGATAAGTTCATACTTTACCTGTTCGTGAGCTGTGGTGGGTTGCTCTTTTTCAAGACGATGAATGAGCGCATTAAAATGCTGTTCTTTTAAAAAGGCGATAGCTTTGTCAAGACGAATGGGTTTCACAGAAAAATCTTCCAAGGCTTCTGTCATGGGTACCTTGTCATCGAGAGACACCAACCTCTTTGACATCAAGGCGTCTTCTTTGTGGGTTAACAGCATCTCCCGTCGCTTGGTTTGTTTAATTTCTTCAGCGTTCTCTAAGAGATTTTCGAGGGTGCCATAAGTTTGAATGAGCTCCGCTGCTGTTTTGATGCCAATCCCTGGAACGCCGGGGACATTGTCAGAACTATCGCCGGCCAAAGCTTGCACATCCACGACTTGCTCCGGAAGCACGCCAAATTTTTCTTTCACTTCCTCAACCCCAATCAGACGATTTTTAATGGGGTCAAGCATACGCACGGATCCTCCCACTAATTGCATCAGATCTTTGTCCGAGGAGACAATGGTGACTTCTCCTGGTTGAGAATGAGCATATGTCGCGATTAAATCGTCGGCCTCATAGCCTTCCTTTTCAATATACGGCACATCAAAAGCCTCGCACGCCTGGCGAATCAAGGAAAATTGAGGAATGAGTTCAGGGGGAGTTTCTTGTCGGTTGGCTTTATACGCCGGATAAATTTGGTTGCGAAAGTTTTCTCGTGCGGCATCAAAGACAACCACTAAATAGTCCGGATTTTTTTCTCTTAACAGTTTGATGAGCATGTTGGTAAAACCAAGGACAGCCCCCACTTGTACTCCATCTGGACGTGTAAGGGGAGGGAGGGCGTGAAAGGCTCTAAAAATATATCCCGATCCATCAACAAGGTAAATCTGGGGGGAGGGATGGGGCATAGAGTTCTCCTATAAAACAATTAGTTAGCGTCATTGCGAGGAGTGAAACGACGAAGCAACCTAGGATAAATGACGCATGTCCACAGGACATGCAGCCTTTTTTACCCACATAAGCCCAGCATTTTTCTAGAAAACAAAAAGATGCATTCCTTCGGAATAAGTTATTTTTTCTGGGTTGCTTCGTCGTTTCACTCCTCGCAATGACGATGGTTCTAAAGCCCCGATCCCCACCAGTAAATACTGACAAAAAGGAAGAGCCAAACAACGTCAACGAAATGCCAATACCAGGCAGCCGTTTCAAAGCCAACATGGCGATCGGGTGTAAATTGGTTGAGGCGCGCTCGAAACCAGCATACGATTAAGAAAAGAGTGCCAATAATGACGTGAGCCCCGTGAAACCCTGTGGCCATATAAAAAGTGGAAGGATAAATCCCTTCCTTAAAGCCAAAAGTGGCGTGGGTGTATTCATAAGCTTGGATTGACGTGAAAAAAAGGCCTAAAAGAATAGTAAATCCGAGACCCTTCAGAACGTCTTTTTTATGGCCTAGCAAAAGTGCATGATGAGCCCAGGTAAGGGTTGTGCCGGAGAGAAGTAAGATCAACGTATTAAAGTAGGGATAATCAAAGGGGTTAAGGGGATGAATACCCTGAGGGGGCCATACGCCTCCTGAAGGAAAAAGACTTGCATTAAAGAATGCCCAAAAAAAGGCCACAAAAAACATAACTTCTGAGGTAATAAAGAGGGCCATTCCCGTGCGGAGACCCATTTGAACGGGGGCGGTATAATCCTCTTTTTTTTCCGATTCCTTAATAACGTCGTACCACCACCCCCCCATTGTGAACAGAACAACCATCAAGCCCATAAGAAGAACATAAGCCCCCAGATGATGCATTAACAGAACGACCCCCAAGGCTGTCACCAAGGCTCCAATAGACCCTACAAAAGGCCAAGGGCTGGGGTCAACAAGGTGAAAAGGGTGATCCTTCTTGTGAGCCATGGCTATGCTTCTATTTACCTAAAGGCAGGCGAACACCAATCTGGGGAGCAATAGGAGGGATCGGGTGTGCTTCGCCATGGGGAACTTGTAGAGGCTTTTCTGTAGGTTGCATATGGGATTTGGAGGGTCTTTCTTCTGGGCTAGCTCGCACGATGACTTCTGAGTCGGAGAAGGAGGCGCAAGCGGCTAGCAACAGAGGAAGAGCTAAGAAGTAAAATTTTTTCATTTTTTATCCTTTTCAAACTAAAAAGAGGTGAGCAAACCCTAAAAAAGTTGCAAAACTAAGTAAATCTGTCGTAGTTGTTAAAAAAGGCCCTGCGCTGATAGCAGGATCCATTCCCATCTTATCAATCACAATGGGAAGTACAACCCCTCCGACAGCAGCCCATACCATATTAAGAATGAGGGCTCCTCCTAAAACGATACCCAAGGCGGGGTCAGCAAACCAAAAAGCAGCAATAAAGCCCATGATACCCCCAAAAACCACACCATTAATGAGCCCTACAAGACTTTCTTTCCAAATAGCACGGCTCATATTTGTACCGCCCAGCTCACGGGTGGCAAGAGCGCGCACGGTGACGGTTACGACCTGCATTCCTGCATTACCGCTCATGGCAGCACTAATGGGCATCAAAACAGCAAGGGCTACCATTTTTTGAATAGTGTGTTGAAACTGAGAGATGACAAGAGCCGCCATCAATGTGTTGAAAAGAGTAATGATAAGCCAGCGAATGCGCGAATAAGATGTGCTTAGAAGAGGCTCATAAAAGTCAGATTCTGTGACACGCGATAAAAGCATGATATCTTTTTCTGCTTCTTCATCAATAACATCGACCACATCATCAAGGGTAATCATTCCTATAATGCGGTTGCTTGTATCGACCACAGGGGCAGACACCAAGCCATATTTTTGGAAAAGATGGGCCACTTCCTCTTGATCCATGAGAGCTGGGATCCATTTAATATCCTTTTCCATGATATCGGATATTTTTGTGGAGGGAGGAAAGCGTAATAAAAGATTTAAGGGGACTCCTCCTATAGGGGTATGCTTAGGATTCACGACAAAAAGATCATAAAATTTTTCTGGAAGTTCTTTTTCCCTTGCCATATGTTGCATCGCATCGGCAATCGTCCAAAATTCAGGCACACAGACCGTTTCTCGCTGCATGAGTCGGGCAGCACTGTCTTCAGGGTAGGTAAGGGCCTCTTCCACGATAATGCGTTCTGGAGCAGGAATGGACTCAAGAATCTCTTTTTGTTGGTCCTTATCTAAATCTTCAATAAGAGCAACGACTTCATCACTCTCAAGACCCGTGAGGGCTTCTGCAATTTCGCGGGCGCCCAGCTGGTTCATTACTTCTTCGCGGACGGTTTCATCCAACTCGGCGAGAATTTCTGGATCAAACTGAGGTCTTAATATTTCAATCAAAGTATGACGGAGGGGAGGGGAGAGATATTCAATAACAACAGCCACATCTACTGCATGAAAAGGAGCTAGTAAGTGATGGACTTGTGACTCTTCACCCTCTTCAAGAGCATCCTCAAGGGCACGGATCGTGTCTTGAGAAACTCCATAAAGAGCTTCTTTTTTTTCTTCGTCTAAGGTGTTGAAGGGCTTTCGTGTCATTACTCTTTACGCTTTTACGTTTCTTATCTGTATTGCTAAAGATATTTATCAAAATGGGCAATTGGAAAAATTGACGGATCTTAAGAAAATCTATAGAATTATAAATATAAAATGCGGTTCTGTGTGATTCAAAAAATGAAAGTAAAAATCAATTCTCTGCTTTTTGCGCATCTACAACAGCAAGGGCTGTCATATTAAAGATGCCTCTGATGGTCACTGACGGAGTGAGGATGTGAATGGGTTTTGCAGGTCCTAACAAAAGGGGACCTATAGGTTGGCCATCCGCCATTATTTTAAGCATATTAAAGGTTGTATTCGCTGTGTCCAAATTGGACATAATGAGGAGATTAGCTTCTCCTTTTAAGGTTGAGCCAGGAAAAGTTTTCATGCGAATGACATCGCTTAAGGCGGCATCGGCATGCATTTCCCCATCAACTTCTAAGCCAGGGGCAAATTCTCTTATTTTTGCGAGCGCTTCGCGCATTTTAACGACGGAGTCAGAGTAAGAGGAGCCAAAGTTGGAATGAGATAAGAGGGCAAGCTTAGGGACAATTCCAAACTCGCGGATTTTCTCTGCCGCCATAACAGCCATTTTTGCGAGTTGGCACGCCGTGGGGTAGACATTGACATAAGGGTCGCAGAAGAAAAAAGATCCCTTTTCAAGGACCATAATTCCAAGAGCAGCAGCAACTTCTAACTCTGGTTTAAGTCCCACAATATCCAAAATGGATTCTAGATGATGGGAATAACGGCCAACAGGACCGCAAAGAGCTGCATCAGCTTCGCCAAAATGAACCATAAGACTTGCGATAACAGAAAAGTTTGTTCGCAAAACCATTTTTGCAAAATCAGGGGAAACACCTTTTCTCGCCATTAGACGATGGAACTCACTCCAATATTGATGATAACGGGGATCATTTTCTGGATCCACCAGTTCAAAGTCTCGATCCACTTCCATGCGGAGGTTGAGTCGCTTGAGACGAGTTGTGACAACGTCCCGCCTACCGATAAGAACGGGGTACGCAATTTTTTCTTCCAACACACGTTGGATCGCTTGCAAAACTCGTTCATCTTCTCCTTCAGCATACACGACGCGACGAGGCGTCTTTTTGGCTCGTGTAAAAATAGGCTTCATAACAAGGCTTGAGCGATACACAAACCCGGAGAGTTCTTGTTTATAAGCCTCTAAATCTTGAAGAGGGCGCGTTGCAACACCTGTTTCCATAGCAGCTATGGCAACAGCTGGTGGGATTTCCAGCACAAGACGGGGATCAAAGGGTTTAGGAATGATGTAGTTAGGACCAAAGCTTAATTCTTCTTGGGCATAAATGGAGGAGACGATATCGGATGTATCCTTAAACACGAGGCCGGCTAAAGCTTTGACACATGCAAGTTTCATTTCTTCATTAATTGTTGTTGCTCCTACATCAAGGGCTCCTCTGAAAATGAAGGGAAAGCAAAGAACGTTATTTACTTGGTTGGGATAGTCAGACCGCCCGGTGGCGATAATCGCATCAGGTCTTACTGTTTTGACGTCTTCTGGCAAAATTTCTGGGATAGGATTAGCAAGGGCAAAAATAATTGGGTTTTGAGCCATTTTTGTAAGCATCTTTGGTTTTAAAATGCTACCCACGGAAAGACCTAAAAAGATATCTGCCCCTTCTATAGCTTCTTCAAGACCGCGCGCTGTGTGCGATGTGGCATATTTCTCCTTAGAGGGAGGCATGTCCCCGGGGCGTCCTTTATAAATGACTCCCGATTGATCCGTTGCAATGATATTTTCTCGTTTAAGACCTAAACTTACAAGAATATCAAGGCATGCAATAGCTGCAGCGCCTGCTCCAGACGTAACAATCTTGACCTTTTCAATCTTTTTGTCCGCAAGCTTTAACGCATTGAGGACAGCGGCTCCTACAATAATCGCTGTTCCATGTTGGTCGTCATGAAAGACAGGTATGTTAAGGCGTTTTTTTAAAGCTTGTTCAACGTAAAAACATTCAGGGGCTTTGATATCCTCAAGGTTGATTCCCCCAAAGGTGGGCTCCAGGCTTGCAATAATGTCAACGAGCTTGTCAGGATCAGATTCATTAATCTCAATGTCAAACACATTAATACCTGCAAATTTTTTAAAAAGGACCGCTTTTCCTTCCATGACAGGCTTTGCAGCGAGAGGTCCAATATTTCCCAACCCCAAAACGGCCGTGCCATTGCTGATAACAGCGACTAAGTTAGCGCGTGCCGTGAGGAACGCTGCTTCAGCGGGATTTTTTTGAATGGCCTCACTGGCAGCAGCTACGCCAGGAGAATAGGCAAGGGCTAAGTCTTCTTGAGTTGAAAGAGGCTTTGTTGCAACAACCTTCAGTTTTCCAGGGGGATTGGAGCGATGGTAATCAAGGGCTTGTTGATAAAGAGTCTCTTTCATGTCGTCTTCTTCCCCTTGGTACTGTCTTTTTTTAGTTTAGTTCGGGATTAGAAATCTTACCTCTATAAGACTTTAAATTTTCTTAAGCTCTGTAACTTAGACATGCCTTAAGAAAAAAATGGTGCGGTCGAGAAGACTCGAACTTCCACGGGGTTTCCCCCACAGCGACCTCAACGCTGCGCGTCTACCAATTCCGCCACGACCGCATAATTTTTGGCTTCCACCTTGTGAGGCTTGGTGGTACACCTGGAATATCAAATCTGTAGACCTGGCGCAAGCGTCTTTACACGGAAATCATCATGAATTCTTGCGAATGGAAAACCCAAGATGCCCTAGTAGAGTATGTAGAGGCTCAATACTGGATGAAAAACCGTGTTGATGCCTTGCAAAAAGGAGAAGCCCCGGAGTGTGTCTGGTTCTTGGAACACCCTCCCCTTTATACGTTGGGGACAAGTGGGAAAGAAACAGATGTGTTGGTATCGGCAACTCTTCCGACCTTTAGAACGGGGAGGGGAGGGCAAGTCACCTACCATGGACCTGGACAGCGTGTTGTTTATCTTATGTTAGATTTAAAGACACGCCGGAAAGACCTTCATTGGTATATGACAACTCTAGAAGAGTGGCTTATAGAAACACTTAAACACTTTGATATAAAGGGCGAGCGTCGTTCAGGGCGTGTTGGAATCTGGGTCAATAAGAAAGGCCATGATTATAAAATTGCAGCCCTTGGTGTGCGTGTTCAAAAATGGGTAACGTCCCACGGCATCGCCTTAAATGTGAATCCAAGCCTGGAGGCGTATAAAGATATTATTCCGTGTGGTCTTTCCCAGTATGGAGTGACCTCTTTTGCGGATTTGGGCTTTCCCGTGACCTTATCTGAGGTGGATAAGGTTTTAAAAGAAACTTTTCCCTTGGGCTCATGCGTCTCATAGTTCATCTTATCCCCAAAGCGTCTTCTAATAAAATTGAAGGATGGGCCCAGAATTCTCAAGGGAAAAAGGTGTTGCGGGTGAAGGTAACTGCTGTTCCTGAAGATGGAAAAGCCAATGCCGCTTTGATCGAAATGTTAAGTAAAACTTTACATGTTTCTAAATCAGCCATTTCTCTTGTGCGAGGTGCAACGTCGCGTGTAAAGGAACTGGAAATTGAGATGACAGAAGAAGAGATAAAAAGCGCTTTCAGCTAAAAGATGAAAAAAGCAAACAGAAGTGATAAAGTTTTTCAAAAATAATATTGAAAAAAAGATATAAATATTGTAATGACATCTTAAGCTATTCAAATCCTGCATGTTTTTACAATTTTTTTTTACTAATGAAAGGAAATTAATTATGTTGAGTACAAACAAAAGTTTACTTTTTTCAGGCTCTGCCTTTGCTTTGGTCCTGAACATGTGTCTGACTCTTCCAAGCTTCGCAATGGACGAGAAGAAGGAGGAGGGGGATCCTAATCTGACCTCAAATACAGCTTCAAAAAAAAGGAAACTGGAAGAAGGGGAGCAAGCCGCCATAGCACAAGTCACATCTTCTTCTTTAACGACTAACTTTTCTTCCTCATCCAGCTTTTCTTCCTCATCCAGCTTTTCTTCCTCATCCAGCTTTTCTTCCTCATCCAGCTTTTCTTCTGTTTCGTTACCTGCGAGTTCATCTTCAGAAGCTGAATCTCTATTATGCTCCCTGATTGACGAAGGAAAGAATAAAAAAAGTTCTAATAAGAAGCGTGAGGATGAAGTTTCCTCGAACCAGAGTATGCGGTCTGATCTCTCAGCGGTAAGTTGGCTCTCAGATGAGGATGAGTTGGCCTCTAAACATGAAGACGCAGAAATTCCTCCATTTTTTTCACACCCGTCAAGCTTCTCGAGTTCTTCGAGCTCATCAATTTCATCGAGTTCCTCACCCTCTAAGTAAGGGCGATCTAGTCTTCTAATAAGTGTGATTATTCTTATAATCACACTTATAGGAATAGGGTGCTTAAGCCTAACGAAACAGATGAAATACAATAATTTTTATACAATATGAAAAAAACAGTTGATTGCACTTTTTTAATGTAATATAGAGAGGTGTGTTATTACTCGAAAAGGAAGATATAAAATGACAGACACAACAGAATCTCTAGACATTATGGCTATGGTTGCTGAAATCGTAGCTGCGTATGTTTCTAATCATGAAATGGAGGCCGACAAGCTGCCTTCATTTATTCAACAAGTTCATCAAAGCTTAAACCGCTTAAACTCAAAACAGCCATTTTTCTTTTCCTCTCGTTCAGAGCCGGCTGTTCCTGTAGAAGATTCTGTTCACCCAGATTACATTGTTTGTCTGGAAGATGGGCTTCATTTAAAGATGTTAAAGCGTCACCTCAAGACATCTTACAACATGACGCCAGAACAATATCGTGAAAGATGGAATTTGCCTTCCAATTATCCGATGGTTGCTCCTAACTATGCAAAGCGTCGGAGCAGCATTGCAAAAGGAATTGGCCTTGGACGACGTGAACGTCGTCAGAAAAAAGCTGCGGCTTAATAACCTCTCTTGGTTGTCATCCTCGACTTAGAAGTTCTTACCCTCGACCTGATCGGGGGTTAGAACTTCTTGATCGGGGATCTTCTAGGACCTAAATTCTACTTTTTGATTAGATCCCCGATGAAGCAATGCTAATTTTTTCTTATGAAAACAAAGCGTTCCTAGCTCGAGGATGACAAAAAGGTGATAGACAAAGAGCGGCTCAGCTCATGAATAAAAAGCACTCCCCCCTTCCCCTCTTCGATTCCTTAGACCATATTAAAAATTGGACGCCCCCAAAGACTCTTTCGCCAGAGCATGAGAAAGATTTTTTTGCAAGCCATGCTTTTTTAAAAAATTATACGGGAAGCCAAGGCACGTTTAATTCGTATCGCAGAGAAGTTGAACGACTTTTGCAGTGGTGTATCCACATTGTGGACAAATCCTTGAAGCAGATTAAACGGGAGGATATTGAGGCTTATGTTCATTTTTGTCAAAATCCTCCCAAAGAGTGGATTGGGGTCAAAAAGGCGCCCCGTTTTTTTGAGGAAGAAGGCATACGCATTTCTAACCCCGAGTGGAAACCCTTCGTTCTAACTGTCTCAAAAGCAGCGCATCGCAGAGGAGAACGCCCAGACTCTAAAAATTTTGAACTTTCTTTGGGAAGCACCAAGGAAATTTTTTCCATTTTAAGTACTTTTTTTAACTATTTGCTTCAGGACGACTATGTTTTTATGAATCCTGTCGCCTTAATCCGTCAAAAAAGCAAATTTATTCGCAAACACCAAGGAGCCCCTAAAATCAGACGTTTGTCAGAGCTTCAATGGCAATATGTTATCAAAATGGCTCAACAGTTAGCAGAAGTTGATCCCGATACGCATGAGCGAACCCTCTTTATGATGTCTATCCTTTATATGATGTATCTGCGGATTTCAGAACTTGCGGCAAGCGATCGCTGGATTCCCAGTATGAACCATTTTCACCGCGATAGTGAAGGAAACTGGTGGTTTACAACCGTTGGAAAGGGGAATAAGGAACGTCAAATTGCTGTTAGCAATGCCATGTTAGAGGCGCTCAAGCGTTGGCGGGTACATTTAAGACTATCCTCCCTCCCCTCACCTGCTGACATGTCTCCTTTGTTGCCTAAGATTAAGGGAATTGGTCCTATCACAAGCACCACATACGTTCGCAAGGTTGTTCAATTTTGTTTTGATCAGAGCATTGACCAGCTTAACAAGGAGGGCCTTACTGAAGAAGCGGACTCTTTAAGTGAAGCAACAGTTCACTGGTTGCGTCATACGGGCATATCCGACGATGTCAAACGCCGTCCGCGGGAACATGTGCGGGATGATGCGGGCCATAGTTCAAGTATGATCACTGATAAATATATTGATATTGAACTGAAAGAGCGTCATCGTTCAGCGCGGAATAAGCCCCTTTTCGTCGAGGGGTGACGGGCATATTCTAACCTGACTTTTAAACAAGAAATTAGATTCTTCACATAAAACAGTTAGTTAGCGTCATTGCGAGGAGTGAAACGACGAAGCAA
>CANGTV010000009.1 GCA_947457015.1 Alphaproteobacteria bacterium
TTAAATCGAGGATCTTCTTAAAGCACACTGTTATGTTGATAGAAGATCCTCGGTGTAAGAAATACTAATGTTTTCCTTGCGGAAAACAAAGCATTTCTAAACCAAGGATGACAAGACAGAGAGATCTTCCTTAACCAAAACTCAGGTTATCTAAGGAAACATTATAGCTGTTTCTCTCTCCTGCCAGCTTCAATTTGCGTTTACGATATTTTATCTCGCTTTAAAAAATATCGTAATTTCTGCGATTAGGAGGAGGCAGGTTCAGGAGGAAAGAGAAGCGAATGAGAAATAGTAGATAAATGAATGAGAGGAAGCGGGTTACGAGTTAAAGCGTATATTCTCAAGTATCCTTCTTGTCCCATGTCAAAAACATAGTTGATGACATTGAGAAGTGCCATTATAAGGTGTCTTCATGTCAAATGAGTATAAAGCTATCTCGCAAATTGAAAGAAGGAAACACGGTGAAGTTTAATCTTCTTAAAAACATCAGACATCTCTTGGAAGCCACCGGGGCTTGGATTCTGTTTGGTGTTCTTCATTATTTGTTGCCCTTTAAAATGGCCACGAATTTTGGAGGATGGCTTGGGCGAACTGTTGGGCCGCGCTTATCTTTAAGTAACCGGGCGCGGGTGAGCCTTAAAAAGTGTTTTCCCACCATCACACCTGCTGAAGTAGAAAAAATTCTGACCGAAATGTGGGATAATTATGGTCGTCTTATTGCTGAATATGCTCAAGCGACTCGGTTTTGGGATGGAAAGACCTTAAGAAATATCGAAATTAAAGGGGCACAGCATCTAAAGGAATTTCAAGATGATGGAAAACCCGGAATCATTTTTACAGCCCACACAGGCAACTGGCAAATGATCACGCTTGCAGCTCAATCCACAGGATTTGACCTCACCCAAATGTATCGAGCCGCTAATAACCCCTGGGTGGATACCCTGATGTTAAAATGCCAAAAACTAGCCGTCAAAAATGTTATCACAAAAAAAGGAGGAGGACCTAAAGATCTTCTTTCCCTTATAAAGCGTGGTGATCATGCGCTCCTTCTCGTTGATCAAAAGATGGGAGAAGGAATGGCTGTTCCTTTTCTGGGCCGCGACGCCATGACAGCCAAAGGAGTTGCCCGCCTTTATCTTAATCAAGGTTGTCCCTTATTGCCTGCCCGCAGTGAACGGCTTTCTGATTCCTCCTTTCGCGTTACTTTTTATCCGCCTATTACCTTTACACCGCAAGGTGATCACCAGAAGGACATGTATGATCTTCTCCTTCACATCAACAACCAGATCAGCGAATGGGTCAAAGAGCGCCCCGGCCAATGGCTTTGGCTTCATCGTCGCTGGAATGATTGATGAAAGTTCTCGCCATTGATACAGCGGGCTGGAGTTCTTCTGTCGCTTTATGGAAGGATGGGCAAGAAATTTCTTTTCAAGAAAACAGCGAAGAACGACGCCAAGCCGCCATGCTTCCTCATCTTGTCAAGGCCGTTTTGAGAAACCACAAAGCTGACCTCCTTCTTGTTAATGTCGGGCCTGGATCTTTTACAGGTATTCGTGTGGGTCTTGCCTTTGCAAAAGGATTTTCGATGGGGTTGGGTCTTCCTCTCACCGGAATGAATAGTTTTATGGCAACTTATAAAAGCCTTAACACCCATGAGGATGTGCTTGTCTTAAGGGAGGCTCACCGCCAAGATGTCTTTGCGATGCTTTTCCAAAAAGGGACTCCTCACCCCCCTCAAAGCTTAACCCGCAAGGATATAGAAACGATTCTTCAGTCCCCTTCTCCCCCTCTTTTGGCTGGAAATGGTATCCATCCTTTTTTGGATGGCCTTTCTTTTAAAGAAATCTCTTCCCCGTGGCGCGGGGCCCAAGCGCTTGCTTATACTTTTTTTAAAGACTCAACTCTTGCGAGTGATCCCACGCCTTTTTATGTGAGAGACGCTGATGTGAGTTTCCCCTTAAAACCATAAGAAACCCCTCACCCGCCCCTTCGGGGCGACCTCTCCCACAAGGGGAGAGGTAATTCTTCGTCGACAACGCTGTTCTTTTTTAGGGTAACATAGATACCTCTCCCCTTGTGGGAGAGGTCGCTGCGCAGCAGCGGGTGAAGGGTATAATATTCTATTTAAAAAATAAAATTTAATTATCACAGCATTGTGTTAAAAAAACAAAACACTGATTTACTAATTATTAACTATATTTTGATATGTTTAATTTATTCTTATTTTTTTTGGAAGAAATTTATGTTATTAAAAAAATATGGAGTGGTGTTTACTTTTACGACGAGTTTATTAACAACCTCCCCCCTCTTTGCGATGACTGATGAGGATGATTCTAACAAAACGCCATCGGTAAGTCTTAAAGGTTCACAACCCACACACTCTTCTGAGGTCGTCAGAACTCCTACCAGCATACTGTCTACGCCTATGAGTTCTAGCACCACCTCTTTGAGCAGCTCAACTGACTCAGATGGTTTAAGCAACTCAACCACTTTAGGTACTTCAACCACCTCAACTATCTTAAGCAGCTCAAATGACGCCTTTTTAACAGAACCTCTTTCTCTGCATTCTGGTTCCATAAAAATCACTAAAAGAGATCCCTACAAAGATCCTACCACCCAAGAGTTAGCCACCTTAAATACTCCTCTTGTTACCCCTGATGAGCTTGGAACCCAAATACTTACCACCCCGAACGGAAGCCCTTTAAATTTAATCAGACTTATCATGGAAACTAACACTTTCGACCCAGTACAATTTAACAGCGCTTACGCTGAATTCGAAAAAAACAAAGAGACCACAAAACGAGAGGAAGTCGGAGGATCAGACTCAGAGGATTTCAATCCAGACACAATCAACGAAGTGTACGGCTGGACCGTGAAACGGTCAGAGCCTACGCTCTTAGAAAAGACGACAGAAACTGTGTCCCAACTAGCAAACAATCTTCTCGATCCCCTCACCGTCGTAAGCACAGCAATGCACGTTGGGCGCACCGTTCAAAAAGTTGTTTCTTCACACAACGAGATACTTCAAACAGCAACCAATATCGGAACTTCACTCACCTCCCTAGCAAACCAAGGGATGGAACAATTTGGAAACATGCCCACAGTTTTGAGTTCTACCGCAACTGAAGTTATGGGATATACTGTGGACAAAGCAGATCAAGTGGCAACAGTTCTGGCCTCTCTCACAAGCACAGATATTGATAAATGGGCAAGGAAAACAACCGGCATCTTTGATTCAGTTACAAGCCATACTACTGAATCAGTGGCTCAATCGCTTCTGCCACCTCTTAGTCAATTCAAAAACGCCTACGACATGTACACCTTAACAAAAAACGTAGTAATTACGGATCCCACAAATGAAGATGGGAGACTCGTGCTGACTGATGAGGAGGATTTCATCAACGTTGAAAAAACTAATAAGTCTGCTCTTGAGATAGATCTTCCAGATGATGAAGGGGGTATGGATGAAGATGAAGATGGTGACATAGTTGATGATGAGAATAACGTGGTAGTCGAATTTACAGCAATACCGGCATTGACAGGCACTCCTAAAGAAGAGGAGGAAAAATCTCCAAGTTAAGTTCCACCGTGCCACACACCATTTAAACTGTGGTATACTATAAAAAGTAGGGAGCCCTTTCCATGTATCATATCCTTTCAAAAAGCCGTGACAATGTCATTGGAATCCGCGTCACCGGCTATATGAGCGCTGAAGATTATGACACCCTCCTTCCCTTCGTTGAGAAAATGATTACCCGTTATAATACCATTCGCGTTGTGTCTGATCTGAGAGAGTTCAAAAGCGTCTCCTTCTGGGGGACTTTAAAAACACTTCCCTTTGCTTTTAAATATAGCTCTCATGTGGACCGCAAGGCTGTTATTACAGATCAATCGTGGATTTACACCTGGTCGCGAGTTCTTTCCCCTTTTTTTAAAACAGACGTGCGCTGCTTTCCAAGCTCTCAAGCTGACAAGGCTTGGGAATGGATTGAGAAATAGGGCACTTGAACCTGTGCTGCAAAAATCCAAAAAAGTATGTTGTCCGTGGCATTTAAGGAAAACACAACTCCGCATCTTCAAGGTCATAGACCATATCCCCTCATTTTCAGAGAACGTACGATATTTTTTAAAGAGAGATAAAATATCGTAAATATAATTGGAGAGTGACAAGAGTATTTTGTCCATTACCTTGAAGGTGCCTATACTCATTGTTCTTGAAGGTGCCTTTTTTAGGGTGTCATCCCTAACTTGATCCGGGATCTGAATTAAAAATTCAAGATGACAGGCTTGTTTATGACCTCTACAGCGTTTTGTCACTTTTTTCACAATCTTTTTAATAGCTTATAAGGTTTTGCTTGCCAAGCTGCCTCTTCCCTCGTTAGATGAGCATTCAGTTTTTTTTAATTTTTTTGGGAGTTAGTCCGTGACAACAGCAAGCCTTACTTATGAATCTTTAAGTATTCCTAAAGAAGGAAGCTATATTAAGCGCGTTATTCTTTCTTGCATGATTGGAAACGCCCTTGAATGGTACGACTTTGCTCTTTATGGGTACTTTGCAACAACCATAGGTCAGCTTTTCTTCCCAAAATTTAGTCCTTTTGCGTCCCTCATGGCAACGTTTGGTATTTTTGCCGCGGGCTTTATCATGCGTCCCCTTGGAGGCATTATTTTTGGTCATATTGGCGATAAAATGGGAAGAAAAAATGCGCTTTTGTGGTCCATTTACCTCATGGCCATTCCAACAACTTTGATTGGTCTTTTGCCAACATATGAACAAGTTGGTTGGCTCTCCCCTCTTTTCTTAACTTTGATTCGCTTAGCCCAAGGGCTTTCTATGGGGGGCGAATTTACAGGCTCCATGATTTTTGTCGTTGAGCATGCAGACAAAGGAAACCGTGGCCTTTATGGAAGTTGGGTTGTTTTTAGCCTTCTTCTTGGAATCTTAATCGGATCCGCCGTTGCCACAAGCACTTGTTATCTTCTCTCAGAAGACCAGCTGATGGCCTGGGGATGGAGAATTCCATTTCTCTTCAGCATTGCGGGTGGGTTTATGGGGGCCATTATGCGCCGCACAGTCAATGAGCCAGAACAGTTTGTTCAAGCAAAGCAACAGCACAAGGAACATTTCACACCGCTTACGGCTCTTTTCAAAAATCATTCAAAAACAATCTTGTATGTTGTTATCATCGAGTTTGCCCTTTCTATTGGGTTCTATCTGATTGTCACTTTCATTAACAATTTCCTCACGGCCCTTCTTCACTTTGATAAGGTAGCAAGCCTTATGATTACAACGTGCAGCATGGTGGCGATGGGGGTTGCTATCCTTATTTCAGGCTGGTTTTCTGATAGAATTGGGCGTAAGCCTCTTTTACTTTTAGGGACGCTTGGGTTTGTTTTCTTTGCCTACCCTCTTTTTAGAGCCCTTGAGGGATCTTTTATGACGGCTCTTTTTGCTCAAATGGCCCTTGCTGCTATTATGGGAACTTTCTTTGCACCTCTTCCCGCAACCCTCGTAGAACTCTTTCCGCTGGAGGTGCGCTACTCGGGGCTTTCTATTTCACATAGTCTCAGTATGGCTATTTTTGGGGGAAGTGCTCCTTTAATTGCGACGGTTCTTATTCAAGTGACCGGAAATAATGCATCGCCCGCCCTTTATTTAAGCGGCATGTGCTTTATCTCAACACTTTTCTTGCTGTTTTTAAAGGATCGATATAAGTCAGAGTTGGTTTAGAGCGTAGTAACCACAGTCCTCACCACAGAGAGGGCGCCCTTCGCGCATGTAAGGCTTGCAGTCTGCATTCTTAACCCCGCACGTGCCTAGCTCACAGCTGCCTTCATCCGCATCACAAAAAAGACACCCATCTTTCATGCATTGGTTATAAAATCCTATGAAACGAGATTTTAGGGAAGGGGTCACTCTGTCAGCTAAGATCTTCCCTTTTTCATCAAAGTGAACACACATCACACCATACTTTGCCTGTAAGCGTGTTCTGTCTTGATCTCCGACTTTCCACTGATCATAAAAGCGAAAACAAACCCCATCCATCGGAGGATTTCTTAAAGAAACCGCGGGGTTTGCCCAGCAGCATACACAGAGATGTAGGCCCAAAAGCCCTTTAAAAATTTGATTTCCCATTCTCTCGTCCCTTTAGAGAACTTTTTTTAAGAGTGACATATCTCAGCTGAGAAAAAAAGACTTAAAATAAGGCGATAAACCCTATGGCGCTTCAAAAACAGATGTCCTATAACAGAAGAATCAACCTTGATCGTGAAGGAGACCTTATGGCCGGCAGCGTAAACAAAGTGATTTTAGTAGGAAATTTAGGAAAAGATCCTGAAATTAGAACAACCCAAGATGGGGTAAAAATTGCCAACCTCTCCGTTGCCACTTCCGAACAATGGCGTGATAAAAATACGCAAGAACGCGTCGAGCGCACAGAATGGCACCGCGTTGTTATTTTTAATGAAAAACTAGCAGATGTGGCTGAAAAATACCTGCGAAAGGGCTCAAAACTTTATATTGAAGGACAGCTTCAAACCCGCAAATGGACGGATCAAAATGGCCAAGAACGCTACACAACGGAAATTGTCGTTCCCCGGTTTCGTGGTGAAATTACCATGCTTGATGGGGTGAAGTCTCAAGGAGGAGGCGGTGACTATGCTTCTTTTGAGTCCACACCTAATGTTGCCCGAGAAGCTTTACCTCCCATGGGCGAAATCGATGATGAGATTCCATTTTAAATCCAATATAAGCCCACTTCATATCTAAGACATATTTTGCTGACATCTGAGGGATAAAATGACCGAAACTCAAGATTTAGTTCCCTTTGTTAATCTTGAAGAAGAGATGAAGAACTCTTATCTCGATTACGCCATGAGCGTTATCGTGAGCCGGGCCTTGCCTGATGTGAGAGACGGCCTCAAGCCTGTCCATCGCCGTATTCTCTATGCCATGCATGAGTCAGGCTTTGATTACAACCGTCCTCACCGTAAATCAGCCCATATCGTTGGAGGGGTGATTGCGAAATACCACCCTCACAGTACAGAAGCCGTTTATGATTCCATGGTCCGCATGAAACAAGAGTTTTCTATGCGATTGCCTCTTATCGATGGGCAAGGAAACTTTGGATCTATGGATGGAGATCCCGCCGCTGCCATGCGGTACACAGAAGCCCGCCTTTCAAAAGCAGCTCACCATCTTTTAGCCGACATTGATAAAGAAACCGTTGATTTCAGGCCAAACTACGACGAATCCACAGAAGAACCAACGGTCCTTCCTGCCCGTATTCCCAACCTTCTCGTCAATGGGGGCGGCGGTATCGCGGTGGGTATGGCCACCAATATTCCTTCTCATAACTTGGGAGAAGTGATTGATGGGTGCTGCGCCCTCATCGAAAATCCAGATTTAACAGTTGAAGACCTGATGACGCATATCCCAGCCCCCGATTTCCCAACGGGCGCCCTTATTATGGGAAAGCGTGGAATTTATAATGCTTTTAAAACAGGCCGTGGATCCCTTGTGGTTCGAAGCCGGACCCACATTGAAACCATCCGCAAAGACCGCGAAGCCATCATCGTCACAGAAGTGCCTTATCAAGTGAATAAGGCCAAAATGATCGAACGCATGGCAGACCTTGTCCGCAGCAAAGAGCTTGAAGGTATTTCAGATCTGCGCGATGAATCCAGCCGCCAGGATGTCCGGGTTGTTATCGAGTTAAAGAAAGAAGCCATTGCGGAGGTTGTCTTAAATCGTCTTTACGCTATGACGCCTCTCCAGACCACCTTTGGGGTGAACATGTTGGCCTTAAATGGCGGGCGCCCCCAACAAATGGGGTTGAAGGAAATCCTTGAATGCTTCATCCTTTTCCGCGAAGAAGTGATTACGCGCCGGACACGCTTTGAATTAAAGAAAGCCCGCGATCGGGCACACATCTTGGTAGGGCTCGCTATTGCTGTTGAAAGTCTTGATGAGATGATTGTGCTCATCCGCAAAGCCCCTGACCCTCAAACAGCAAAAGAAGAAATTTTAGCCCGCGCCTGGGCCGTTCATACGATAGAGCCTCTCATTCGACTGATTGATGAGTCGGGGCATCCCGTTATCAATGGGACTTACCGTATTTCAGAAGCCCAAGCTAAAGCTATCTTAGACCTCAGACTTCACCGCCTGACAGGCCTAGAACGCGATAAGATCGCCAAAGAACTCAATGAAATTGTGGAAGAAATCAAAGAATATCTCTCTATTTTAGCGTCCCGTGATAAGCGCCTTGGGATCTTACGGGATGAGCTTCTTGAGATGAAAGAAAACTATGCTACTCCCCGTCGAACAACGGTTGTCGAAGCAGAAATGGACACGGATGAGGAAGACCTGATCCAACGAGAGGATATGGTCGTTACCGTAAGCCTGGGCGGCTATATTAAGCGCGTCCCTACCACCACGTATCGGTCTCAAAAACGGGGAGGAAAAGGTCGCTCGGGAATGACCACGCGAGAAGAAGATGCGGTCTCCGAAGTCTTTGTCGCCAATACCCACACGCAAGTGCTGTTCTTTACAACGAAAGGCCGTGTTTTTGGGATGAAAGTGTACAAGCTCCCTCTTGGAACCCCTCAAGCCCGTGGAAAAGCCATTGTAAACCTTTTACCTTTGGAAGGCGGAGAAACAATCTCAACCATCATGCCCATGCCAGAAGATGAGGCCCAGTGGGAGAAGATGCACATTCTTTTTGCCACCTCCTCCGGCCATGTCCGCCGTAACTTGCTTTCTGACTTCACCAATATTCGGGCAAATGGAAAAATTGCGATGAAGCTTGAAGAGGGCGAACAGCTGATCGCCGTACGCTCCTGTGATGAAAGAAACGATGTGCTACTCACGACTCGCGCGGGGCGGTGCATTCGCTTTAGTGTCACAGATGTCCGCGAATTCGTTGGAAGAACCTCAACGGGTGTGCGGGGCGTGCGCCTCGGCAAAGGGGATGAGATTGTGTCCATGTCCATCCTGCATCAAATTGACTTCACCATTGAAGAACGAGATTCCTATTTGAAGCAAGCAGGGCGCCTGCGTCGCCAAGAAGGAGACGAACCAGCAGAATCTCTTGAAGCTCCCCTTCCTCCCGAACGCTTTGAGACCATGGCAAAAGCAGAAGAGTTTATTCTGACCGTTAGTGAAAAGGGCTTTGGGAAGCGCTCTTCCGCCTATGAATACCGCTGCACCAATCGGGGCGGACAAGGGATCACAACCATGGATGTGACACCAAAAACAGGAAAAGTTGTGGATTCTTTCCCCGTGCACGATGAAGACGATCTTATGCTTGTCACCACTACAGGGAAGCTTATTCGCTGCCCTGTTCACGATATTCGTATCGCAGGACGCCGTACTCAAGGGGTAACCCTGTTCCGCGTTGCTGAGGGAGAAATCGTTGTTTCCGTTGCTTGCCTTAAGGAAGAAGGAGAGGACGGAGACGGGGACGAAGCTGAGAATGCCTAAGCCTCTTCACATTGGCGTCTACCCAGGCACTTTTGATCCCATCACCTATGGTCATTTGGATATTATTCAACGCGCCACACGCCTTGTGGATCGGCTGATTATTGCTGTTGCAACGAACGTGAATAAAAGCCCGCTCTTTGCCATTGAAGAGCGCTTTGAGATGATCGAGCAAGAGATCAAAACTCTTGATCTCTCCTCTGGTGTAGAAATTATCGTTAAGCCTTTTGACACCTTATTAGTAAACTTTGCAAAACAAGAAGGAGCTCAGCTTCTCATTCGAGGCCTTCGTGCTGTCTCAGACTTCGAATACGAATTTCAAATGGCCGGCACTAATCGCAAGCTTTGCCCAGAGCTTGAAACTGTCTTTTTGGTGGCATCCGAAAGCTTTCAACTTATTGCCTCCAACCTTGTGAAAGAAATCGCGCGGCTTGAGGGCGACACCACTCTTTTTGTCTCCCTCTCTGTGGCGGAAAAGCTGAAGACGCGGTTTCAGAAACAAACCCATTGACGTCCCCTGATTTACATCCCATATTTAAAAAATGAAGACTAAATCTATCCTCATTCCTTCTTACAGAATCATTATTGGCGGCTAGCGCTGCCATTCTCCCGTCGTTCACCCTCACACTTTAATATTTCTTATGATTCTCTAACGAATGAGGAAGCGATTTTGCGTTATCATCCTTGGGTTATGTGGTTTTTAGCCACCTTATTTTTTGCCTACCAATTTATCATGCGTGTTTTCACAGGTCTCTGTGTCCCTGAGCTCATGCATAAATTTCACATTGATGCGACGGAATTCGGGCTCTTTTCGTCCATGTATTATTATGGGTACGCGGGCATGCAAATCCCTGTGGCTTATTTGCTGGATAAATTTGGCCCCCGCCTTGTGATTTCCTTATGCTGTTTTGTTTGTTCCTCCTCTATCTTTTTGTTTTATTGGACGGACAACTGGTACCTCGTCTTACTCTCTCGGTTTTTGATCGGAGCGGCCTCTGCTGCTGGGTTTTTAGGCGCCTCTAAGGTTATTTCCTTGTGGTTTCCTTTTGCCACCTATGCGCGCATGGTGGGGCTCACTTTTTCCTTTGGGTTATTAGGAGCCATCTACGGTGGAAAGCCTGTAAGCCACTTGATCTCCCTGTATGGATGGGAAAATGTCCTCCTTCTGGTGGGTAGCGTGGGGCTACTCCTCACAGGATTTCTTGTCGGAGGAATTAAAAGCCACACGCCTTCCTCTCTTCAAGAAAGTCCCTCTCTTGTCACGGATCTCAAATCCCTTGTGACAAGACCATCTCTTCTTCTTATCGCCTTCTGCAATTTTTTAATGGTGGGTGCTTTGGAAGGCTTCGCCGATGTCTGGGGAGTCCCTTATCTGGTCGCCGTCTATGATTTCGCAAAGGAAGATGCAGCTTTTATCACCTCCTCTATCTTTACAGGCATGCTCTTTGGAGGTCCCATTTTGGCCTATCTTGCTGAAACATTTAAGGCGTCCTATACCATCACAGCGCTCTGCGGCCTTTTGATGGCAGGAATTTTTTCAAGCATGCTCCTTTTTCCTGGAGATCTAGGCTATGTCACCTTGTGTGTCCTGATGTTTGGCGTGGGAATCGTGTGTTGCTATCAAGTCCTTGTGTTTGCCATCGGAGCCTCATCCGTCCCCCCTGACATGAGGAATATCACAATCGCCTTTTTAAATTGCATCAATATGCTCGGAGGATCCTTCTTCCACACATCGATTGGTCGGTTGATGGATCTTTTCTGGGCGGGCGGGCTCTCTGAAGGGCAACGGGTTTATGAGGCCCCTGCGTATACCTATGCGCTTGGGATCATTCCTCTGGCAGCCTTCGTGGGAGGTGTTATTTTCTTGTGCCTTAATCCTGTGAAAAAGGAGGCTCTTCAGCCTGCTTAAGCTTAGTTAGTGTCATTGCGAAGGAGCCTGCGCTCCTCGCAATGATGATACACCGCGTGAAACCTTATTGCATAGTAAGTGTACCTCTACCAGCTACCGGAGGTGTAAGAGCGAGACGTAGGTTTGGAAGGCGGTCCACAAGATCAGAACTCGTTAGGTTGGTTGCTACTCCGTACACTTGACATGTAGCTGTTACATCACAAAATTCCTGCCCCACCACATGATCCCAACGTGGAACTGCGCTTACAGCAACACAGTCGCCCGATGTAACCGCAGGAGTAGCGTTAAGGCCAGTCATGTCACAAGCAGCTTGAGCTGCTGGGTTTGTGAGCATTATTATTCCACCAAGAGCAATAATAGATGTGGTTATTTGTATTTTCTTATGCATGTCGTTAATCCTTTTCTGTTTGTCAAATTTAGAAAACTGGAAGAAAATTTCTCGTCTCTCAGAAAAGATAACACACCTTTTATTAAGAAATCCTTAACTCATAGGAGGAAGGAGCTAAACTCCAGACACACGGATTTGATTTTATATTTATAATATTATATCTTTTCACGATGAAATCATAATTTTTCAATTGGCCATTTCAAAATATGAAGGATAAGCTCTTGTTTCAAAATCGTAAAAAACTTCTCATAAGCCTCCTTGTCAGTTTCTTATCAATCCTTCTTTTGGGAAGCGTTGGATGGTTTGCCCTTTTTGAATACGGCAGCCGTTGGCTTAAAACAGAAGTGGAGAGGGCCGTTAGTGATTTAAAGCAAAAAGGATATCATATTTCTTATACAAGCCTTACATTTCAAGGCCATCCCTTGTCCATCAAAGCCACCTTTCAAAATCCCCAGATCAATGATTCTTTGGGGTTTGCAACCTGGCAGGGACAAGAAATGAATATAAGCATGCGGCCATGGAATTTGTACACCCTCACTGTCCTCCTTCCTTATGACCAAAAAATTTCTCTCCTGAAAAGCCCTTCCCTTCCTTTAGAAACCTTAAGTTTAGAAGGGGGACAAGGAATATTGACTCTCACCCGTCAGGGACAACTTGATGAGGTCTCTTTTTCTGCTAATCGCCTTCATTTTACTACCAAGGAGGCTCCTCAACCCATTTTCTTGCAGGGCTTATCTTTAAAGGCTACCAATGCCTCCTCCCCTTTAGATCTTCGCTTGTCTTTCATGACAGAAGTCAAGGGAATGGATGCCTTTTTGAAAGGGCCGCTCTCCCTCCAACCATTAATTTTCTCCCTTAACGCGACTTTATCTGGGTTTCAAGGAAAGACTCGTCCTCAATCCTTAAATGAATGGAGAGATGGAGGAGGAGTCGTTGACGTTGAGCTTCTGAAGTTTACATGGCCCCCCATTGTCGTAACCGCAGAGGGAACCTTAACATTCGACAAGGATATGTATCCTTTGGGGTCTTTTTCAAGCCATATCGCAGGATATCAAGAAGCCTTAACCCGCCTGGTAGAGACGGGGTATATCAAGAAAAAAAATGCCTCTATGGTTTCCTTTGTGCTGGATATGATGAGCCGCGCTGACACAAAGGGGGACAAACATCTAACAGTTCCCATTACCTTCCAAGACCGGAAGGTATCGGTGGGAGCTATTCCTCTGTGGAAGATGGAGTAAAAAAACATGAGTTTGGAGAAGGAACAAATTTTTTCCTTGTCATCCTTGACCTAAGAATTTCTAAGTCAAGGATGACAAAGTAGCGGGATATTTTCTTATCCAAAGCTCAGGTTAAAAAGAATTTTTACTGCAATGTTTCCTTGCCATGTCCCTTTTCTTTTTGTGCTTGCTGTTCTTGAGCCACTTGCCGTTGGTAGAGCTCTGCAAAATCAACAGGCGTTAAGAGAAGGGAAGGATAGCCCCCTTCTTGCGTTGTAGAGGCAACGATATTGCGCGCAAAAGGAAACAGGATACGTGGACACTCAATCATTAAAATGGGACGAAGATAATCATCTGGAACATCGTTTCCAATTGTGAAAACACCTGCATATTCGAGATCTAGCAGAAAGACCTTTTGCTCTTTACGCTTAGCATCAACTTGGATGCGCAGCACAACTTCAAAAGAACGATCTGCTAAGTTATGCGCTTGGGCTTCAATATGAATAGAGATCGAGGGGTTTTCTTCACTCGACGTAATGTTAGCAAGAGCAGAAGGATTTTCGAAAGAAAGATCCTTAATATATTGGGCATTAACCGCAAGTGGAGTTTGAACGTCATTTTCCGAGTTTGCTTTACCATTTGGTTTTTTTGACATCTTCTTTTCCTTTCAAAATAAATTTTACCCATCACTATGGCATAAATGGTTGGAAAAACAAGAGTTAGAAAGATTTTGATAGGTTTTTTGAAGAGATCACTCTTGGTAAATGATCATCAGGTGTGCTAAGAGCATTTTATGAAAGAAATGAGCCCTCTCCATATTGTTGTTTTGGCTGCTGGACAAGGCACTCGCATGAAGTCCGATCTCCCTAAGATTCTTCATTCTTTGGGCGGAAGACCTCTTCTCCACTATGTTCTTGATCTAGCCCAACAGATGAACCCTCAAAATACGCTTCTTGTCGTAAGTCCTGCTTTGGAAGACATAAAAACGCCCTTTTCCCATAAAACTATCGTCCAATATCCCGCTCGTGGAACGGGGGATGCAATGAAACAGGCCTTACCTCATGTAACAGAAGAGGGTCATGTACTCGTCCTTTATGGAGACACACCTCTCATTCGACATGAAACCTTAGATAGCATAATCGGGCTAAGCCAGAGCCAACCTGAACTCGCCGTAGCTCTGCTAGGAATGCGTCCTATAGATAAAGACGGATATGCCCGTCTTATCCTTAATGAAAAAGGGGAGCTTGAGGACGTTGTTGAATTTAAGGACTTAACTCCCGCTCAAAAAGAAATTCCTCTCTGTAATTCGGGAGTAATGTTGATACGAGCAGACCTTTTGAAATCCCTTCTTTTAAGCTTGTCCGCTGATAATGCCGCAAATGAATATTATCTTCCCGATGTTGTTAAAATTGCGCGACAACAAGGTTATGCTTGTGGTGTTGTAGAAGGAGACGCTTCTGAATTTATGGGTATAAACAACCGACAAGATTTGGCAAAGGCCGAATACGTTCTCCAAGATCGTTGGCGAGATCAGGCCATGACCGCAGGAGTAACCTTAAAAGATCCCCATCACGTATATTTTAGCTATGATACACAGGTGGACTCTGATATCACCCTTCACTCTTTCGTTGTTCTTGGCCCTGGCGTTGTTCTTGAAAAGGGAGCAGAAATTCTTCCTTTCTGCCAACTGAGCGACACCCATGTCGGCCCTGGCGCACGTATAGGACCTTTTGCTCATTTGCGAGGGGGAGTGGTATTGCAAGAAAAGGCAGAAATTGGCAATTTTGTGGAAGTTAAAAAGTCTACCTTTGGCGCGCGCGCGAAAGCAAAGCATTTAAGCTATATTGGGGATGCAGAGGTTGGACCCTCTGCCAACATTGGTGCAGGAACAATTACGTGTAATTATGACGGATTCCATAAGGCAAAAACCTCCATTGGAGAAGGTGTTTTTATTGGGTCTAATTGTGCTCTTGTAGCGCCCCTTTCCATTGGAGACCATGCCATTGTAGGAGCAGGAAGTGTGGTAACGAGAGATGTAGAAAGTCATGCGCTCGCCGTTGCTCGTGGAAAACAAACAGCAATTGAAAAGGGCGCTGATATATTTCGAGAAAAGCGTCAAAAAGGAAAGGGTCTTTAAACGCATGTGTGGAATCATTGGAATTGTTGGCAATCATTCTGTAGGACAAAGACTCCTGCATGGCCTTGAAAAGCTTGAATATCGTGGCTATGACTCAGCAGGAATTGCGACCATTTATAATGGAAAAATTCAAAGGCTACGTGCCGAAGGAAAACTGGTTAACCTTAAGGAGAAGTTCTTAGCCCACCCTGTTGAGGGACACAATGGGATAGGCCATACCCGCTGGGCCACTCACGGGCAACCCTCAGAAGTTAATGCCCATCCTCATGCCAATCCTAAAGTTACTCTTGTCCATAATGGAATTATTGAAAACTACGCGGAGCTGCGCCACGAATTAGAAGAAAAGGGATATACCTTTGAAAGTGAAACAGATACAGAAGCTGTAGCCCACCTTATTTCTCTTTATATGGAGAAAGGCCTCTCTCCTCAAGAAGCTGTGGCAAAAGCCTTAAAATATCTTAAAGGATCCTTTGCATTAGCGATTTTATTTACAGGATATGACAATCTCCTCATTGCAGCCCGCCAAGGAGGAAGCCCTCTTGCTATCGGATATGGGGAAGGAGAGATGTTTATAGGCTCGGATGCCATCGCTCTTATTTCCTTAACACAAAATATTTCTTATCTTGAAGATGGGGATTGGGCTGTTTTATCGCCAGAAAAAGTCGTCATCTACGACAAAACAGATCAACCGGTTAATCGCCCCATTCAAAAAAGTCATCTTTCAGAAAGTGGAGTGAATAAGGGAAAATATGACCATTTCATGTTAAAAGAAATTTATGAACAACCTCAGGCCATTGAAAAGACGCTCGCTTCATATCTTAAAGAAGGAGTTCTCTCCCTGCCATCATTGCCATGGGAATCGCTCACTCGCTTAACCATCTCAGCATGTGGCACAGCCTATTATGCAGGGCTTATTTCTAAATATTGGTTTGAAAGATTCGCACGTCTTCCTGTGGAGATTGATGTTGCCTCAGAATTTCGTTATCGGGGCCCCCCTCTTGCAGAAAAGGGAGTCAGTCTATTTATTTCTCAATCAGGCGAAACCATTGATACCCTTGCAGCGATTGAGTATGCCAAATCTCAAAATCAAACAATTGTTTCTGTTGTCAACGTGCCAGAAAGCTCCATTGCACGCTGTTCAGATGTGCTCCTTTTAACTCATGCCGGCCCAGAGATTGGCGTCGCCTCAACCAAAGCGTTTACAACACAACTCGTTGTTTTAGCCCTTCTTGCTCTTAAAGCAGGCCATAGTCGAGGAGTTTTGAGCGACAAGGATTTTGAAGAAAAGCTTTTTGAATTGCGATTTTTGCCCGCCCTATGTGAAAAGGTTTTATTACAAGAAGCAAAAATAAAGACTATCGCTCAGTCTCTGGTAAATGCAAAAGATGTTCTCTTTTTAGGACGAGGCATAAGTTATCCTTTGGCTCTGGAAGGGGCGTTGAAGCTTAAGGAAGTTAGTTATATCCATGCAGAAGGGTATGCGGCAGGAGAGATGAAACACGGCCCCATCGCTCTTCTTGATTCCGTTCTCCCCGTTGTAGTCCTGGCCCCTTTTGATGAGCTTTTTGAAAAGACAGTCTCCAATATTCGAGAGGTTGTGGCACGCAAAGCGCCGGTTATTGCTTTAACTGACAACAAAGGAGCTTCTCACTTAACCGCTCTTTCTCGTGATGTGTTGGTTTTACCAGAAACAACACCTTTGCTGTCGCCATTTGTCTACACTCCTCCTCTTCAGCTTTTGGCTTATTACACAGCTCTTCTGAAGGGCACAGATGTTGATCAACCCCGAAATTTGGCAAAGTCTGTAACGGTGGAGTAAGAGAAAGACTATCTTACACTGTGTTTCGTTGAAATAGCCCGACGTTGCCACGGACGATGATGACGGGCTGGACGTACTTTTTCAAGGCGAAGACCGTGAGGAGTAAGCCAAAGAGCATGACTCCCTCCCCGCCACAAGTCATACCAATCAAGGGTGTGGTAAGCCTCTGGGCAAACTTTTTGGCTGGGCTCCAGACGAATTAATACCGCATCTTTTACACAGGGTTGGTTCTCTTTAACAGAAGAAATCACGATAGGAACACCTTTGAAGGTCGCTTCGCAAACACCCTCCTTACAAGGCAAAGGCTTTATTTCTTGAGCCGCTAAATGTTTTTTCCAAACGTCAGCAACAAACTTTCCTTTTCGCAGAGAGCTAAGATGAAGGATGTTGTTTTCATAAAGTGCGACAAGCTTTCCCCGCCCATCAATGAGAAGATGGGGAGCATCTTCCCAAAAGGCCGCCAAGAAGCCCAAACAAATAGGAAAAATACCCCATTTCCGCCATGGTTGTTGCCATAGGCAAAGCCACAGGCCACCCACAACAATAAAAACAAAAGAAAAAAGAGGAGGATGTGCCATGGGAATATTAGTGCCCCGCCAGGAGGAAACTGCTGCAGCAATTTTAACCAAAAGGGCCAGAGACGTTTCAAAAACAGCGAGGGGTAAATCTCCTGCTCCCACTGGAGATAAAAGACAGCTTAAAAAGGCCGCCGGCATAATGACAAGGCTGGTTAAGGGAACAGCCACCAAATTGGCTTCTACCGCATGAAGGCTAAAACGATGAAAGAGATAGATTGTAAAGGGAAGCGTTGCGAGGGTTGCCAAAAGGGAAGTAAAAGCAAGCCCCCCTCCGTAAAGAAGGAATTTACGGATGATACCCCCGCGGACAACCCACGCTGTAAGAGGATTTCTCCAGGTTTCATAGCCCGCAATAAGACCAATAACAGCTGCAAAAGAAAGTTGAAAACTAGGCCCTAAAAGAGCCTCAGGCGTGATGAGAAGAATGAGAAACGCCGCAAATGCTACGGTTCGCATAGAAAGAGCTGTTCGATCTATAAGAATAGCCCCCATGACAAGACTGATCATGATAAAGGCCCGTTGGGCCGGAATGCCGAACCCTGACAGAACCAGATAAAGAAAGGTCATTAAAATCGTGCCAAGGGCTGCAATTTTCTTACTGTTGTAGGAAAGGCAAAGGGAGGGAATAAGAGAAATCCCGCGTCTGATAATCATAAAGACAACGCCCGCAATGATCGTCAAATGAAGACCTGAAATGGCAAGGATGTGGGCAAGTCCTGAGTTGATAAAATCCTCTCGCACCTCTTCTGGAATGGCCGCCTTATCTCCTGTAATTAAAGCTGCTGCAATAGCGCCCTCAGGAGAGGGCAAATGAGTCAGAAAAAAGGCTGTGATTTCTTCGCGGCGTTTTTCAAGACGCGTTACCCAAGAAGAGGCATCCCCTAAAACTTCTGGAATTGAGAGGATAAATCCTGTAGCTCCAACACCTTGGAAATAAGCTTGACGACGAAAATCAAATCCACCAGGAAGCCCAGGGTCGGTGAGAGGAGACAACTTTGCTGTTACCCGAATGACTTGCCCCGGCCAAAGACGCTCTCGTTTCCCCTTTAAGGTCAACCGAATCTTTTGAGGAAGAGTGAAAGGCGTGTCTGCTTTTAGATCTGTTAAAATAAGCCTTTGAAAAAGCCTTCCCTTCTGCGTTGGTTTAAGCTCTACCTGACTGACTGTTCCTGTCAAAACCAGAGGGGGCAAGGAATGGTGCAGCATCTCCGTGTGTAAAAAATGAGTCCTTAAAAGGGCTGCGGAAAATCCAAGGGCAACAAGGCTTAAGCTTAAGATAAAAAAACGAAAAGCGCTAAGCCTTAGTCTCCACAAGGACATGAAAAACAAGGAAAGTCCCCCATAAGCCCATCCTTGTGGGGGTTCAAAAGGGAGGCTGAAGTAAAGAGCAATGCCCAGGCCTAAGAAAACGGGGAACCAGAGAGGCCACCGTTGAAAGTCATTGAAAACGTATGAAAAAAGTCGCTCCCGAAAAATCATAGCCTTTGTCTGCATTTTGTCTTAGGTTTATCTTAGATTGATTCATTTGTTAAAAGGAAGCCCTATGTCTATGATCGTTCGATTTGCCCCATCCCCTACGGGATATCTCCATATTGGCAGTGCAAGAACCGCCCTTTTTAATTGGCTTTTTGCCCGCCATCATAAGGGAAAAATATTACTTCGCATTGAAGATACGGATCGCGCTCGATCAACGCAAGAGGCGGTTGAGGCCATTTACAAAGGGCTTGAGTGGTTGGGGATTGACTGGGATGAAACGCCCGTGCATCAGTTCGCTCGGATGGAGCGTCATACAGAAGTTGCCTGTCAGCTATTAGAGAAAGGCATGGCTTATCGCTGCTATTGTACACCTGAAGAGCTAGAAGCGATGAGAGAGGAAGCTCGTGCCAAGAACCTTCCTCCCCGCTATGATGGACGGTGGCGAGATCGATCATCTGATGAGGCTCCTGTGGGCGTAAACCCCGTTATTCGCTTTAAGGCCCCTCAAACAGGAGATACGGTCATTCATGACTTGGTGCAAGGCGAGGTGAAGGTAGCCAACGCTCAACTGGATGATATGATTCTCTTAAGGGCTGATGGGACTCCTACCTTTAACCTGTCTGTTGTGGTGGACGACTATGACATGGGCATTACCCACATCATTCGAGGAGACGACCATTTAACCAACATGTTTCGCCAATTTCACATTTTCAAAGCAATGGACTGGAAAATTCCTTATTATGCCCATATTCCTTTGATCCACGGCGCGGATGGGGCCAAGCTGTCGAAGCGCCATGGCGCCCTGGGCGTTGAGGCCTATCGAGACATGGGATTTTTGCCGGAGGCCTTGCGGAATTACCTTTTGCGCCTGGGATGGAGCCATGGAGATGCGGAAATCATTTCCACCGATGAGGCCATTGCATGGTTTGACCTGGATCATGTGGGCAAATCCCCCGCCCGGTTTGATTTTGTAAAGTTAGGCAACCTTAATGGCCATTACATAAGAGAAGCGGATAATAATCGCCTCGTCACCTTGATTATTCCTTTCGTTGAAATCCTATTAAGACGTGCCGTTTCTACAGAAGAACGAGACCTTTTGCACAGAGGAATGAATGGGCTCAAACAACGCGCAAAAACACTTGTGGAGCTTGCAGAAAATTCTCTTTTTTATATTCAACCGCCGCTCTTGGACGATGATGCCCAAAAGCTTTTAAATGCCGAAGGAATTGAAATTCTGCAGCTTATGGAAACTCATCTCACTTCTTTTCCTGACACCACATGGACAGAATCTTCTCTCGAAACTTATGCCCGAAACCTTGCAGAAGAAAAGGATCTGAAGCTCGGCAAAATGGCCCAACCTTTGCGGGCGGCCCTAACGGGAAAAACTGTGTCTCCTAGCGTGTTTGACATTATGCACGTCTTAGGAAAAGAGAAGACGTTGGAGAGAGTGCGGGCAGCTTTAGGAGAGAAGGGTCATGGGCTGTAAGAGTGCAGTTTTCTTCTTTTGTCATTGCGAGGAGTCATGCGTTAAGAACATCCACTCGTCGCGCCACACGTATCGCACTTGAAACAAGTGCCATTGCGCACCAGCGTAAAGTTGCCACATTCTCCACACGCATCTCCGGCATAGCCCTTAAGCCTGGCTTGAACACGGCGTTCTTCAACTTCAATAACAGTAGCCCCTGACCCCATGACAGGCTTCACAGATTCTGTACCTGTAGCCTCATGAAGCAAATAGGCATCTTGATCTTGATTGGCAGGCGGCATAACAAAGAGACTGCTACGAACATATCCATTACTTGTCAAGCTGTTGACAAGATCCCCTTCTCCTTTTCCCTTTTTGACAAGAGACCCTTTTTCAGCTTCGACGCGACCAATGGTGTCTGGGCGCAAATCCATGGGCTCTGCATGAGCCAGGTCTGTTCGTCCCATGTAAGAGATGGCAAGCTCGCGGAAAATATAATCGATAATGGAGGTCGCCATTTTAATCGTATCATTTCCTGAAACAGGTCCTGAAGGTTCAAATCGCGTAAAGACAAAGGCATCGACGTATTCTTCTAAGGGAACCCCGTATTGGAGTCCGATAGAGATGGCCATGGCAAAGTTATGCATCAAGCTCCGGAAAGACGCTCCTTCCTTATGCATATCAATGAAGATCTCCCCTAAGCTGCCATCATCATACTCACCCGTTCGGAGATAAAGCTTATGCCCTCCTACAGAGGCTTTTTGCGTGTAGCCTTTACGACGATTGGGAAGTTTTTGCCGATCTGCTCGATGAATAAATCGCTCCACAACACGTTCCACAACTTTTTCTGCAACAACTTTTGCGCGCTCTGTCACGGGCATATCGTAAAGATTTTCCGCGGTATCTTCGCCTAAGAGAGAAGAATTCAAAGGCTGAGAAAGCTTTGAGCCATCTCTGTAAAGCGCATTGGCTTTCAAGCCTAAACGCCACGACAACAGGTAGGCTTCCTTGCATTCCTCAATGGTGGCTGAGTTGGGCATATTAATGGTTTTAGAAATTGCCCCTGACGTAAAGGGTTGAACGGCGGCCATCATCCGAATGTGGCTTTCAACAGATAAGTAGCGCTTGCCGGTGCGCCCACAAGGATTCGCACAATCAAACACAGGAAGGTGCTCTGCCTTTAAATGAGGGGCTCCTTCAACAGTCATGGTGCCACAACAATAAGCGTTTGCGGCGTCAATATCTTCTCGCTTAAAGCCTAAACAAGCCAACAAATCAAAGCGCACGTCATTGAGCTGAGCATCCGTTAAATTGAGGGTTTTTTTGCAAAATTCATCCCCTAAGGTCCAGCGATTAAAGACAAACTTGATGTCAAAGGCAGACTTTAGATTATCTTTTAAAAGATCAATTTCGCGATCCGTAAAGCCTTTAGCACGTAAGTTCTTAAAATTGAGGCCAGGCGCTCCCTCAAGAGTCCCGTGGCCTACGGCATAAAGGATAATATCCTTAATTTGTTTTTCCGTATACTCAAGAACCTGCAGAGCCTGAGGGACCAAGCGATTGATAATTTTAAAATAGCCCCCTCCCGCAAGCTTTTTAAACTTCACCATGGCAAAATCAGGCTCAATGCCTGTTGTATCACAATCCATCACAAGGCCAATGGTGCCTGTGGGCGCAATACAAGTGGCTTGGGCATTGCGATACCCATGTTTTTCGCCAATCTCGAGAGCGTTGTCCCAAGCTTTGCGGCAGGCTTGTATCAAGGCAGGCGAGGGGCAATCCTTGTCAACCAGAGGAACGGGTAAGATTTCAAGGTCTTCGTACCCGTCTTTTTTGCCGTAAGCTGCCCGGTGGTGATTCCGCATAACGCGCAGCATATCTTTTTCATTGAGCTTATAATGCTTAAAAGCCCCCAATTGGGACGCCATTTCTGCCGATGTCGCATAAGAAATACCCGTCATCAGAGCGCCAATAGCTCCTGCAATGACCCGCCCTGTATCACTGTCATAGGGAATACCAGAGGCCATTAAAAGGCCGCCGATATTGGCATATCCTAAGCCTAGCGTACGGAACTCATAAGAAAGAGCCGCAATTTCCTTGGAAGGGAATTGAGCCATCATCACAGAAATTTCAAGTGCAAGGGTCCATAAACGCACCGCATGTTCAAAAGCAGGAACATCAAAGTGGAGTTCCCCCGCCTTTGTTGTTTTCCCGTGATGGTTCATAAAAGCAACAAGATTAAGGGAGGCTAAGTTACAGGCGGTATCATCCAAAAACATATACTCCGAACAAGGATTAGACGCGCGAATACGACCGCTTTGAGGACATGTGTGCCATTCATTAACGGTGGTATCATATTGTAGTCCTGGATCAGCGGATGCCCAGGCGGCTTGGCCAATTTGATCCCATAAATGCCGAGCGCGAACAGCTTTATCAATGGTTCCGTCCGTTCGACGCAAAAGGTCCCATTCCTTATCTTCTAAAACGGCGTGAAGGAATTTATTGGTCACCCGAACGGAGTTGTTGGAGTTTTGCCCGGACACCGTCAGATAGGCTTCCGAATCCCAATCCGTATTATATTCAGGGAATTCCATGGTCGTATGGCCTTGCCGCGCAAACTGAATAATACGCTGGCAATAATTCTCAGGGATCATAACGTCACGGGCTTCCTTGAGGGCTTTGTAAAGACTAGGGTTTTCCAGAGGATTAAATCGCTCGTCCCCTTGCCCTTCTTGACAAGCTGCAAGAATAGCAGAAAGATATTTTTTAGAAATTTTAGATCCCACCACAAGATCCAAAACCTTTTGTTCTTCTAGCACCTTCCAGTTGACATATTCTTCGATATCCGGATGATCCACATCTAACACAACCATTTTAGCCGCGCGCCGGGTCGTTCCCCCTGATTTAATGGCCCCTGCTGCGCGGTCTCCAATTTTTAGAAAACTCATAACACCAGACGAACGGCCACCCCCCGAAAGGGATTCACCTGCTCCTCTGAGATTTGAAAAGTTAGACCCAGTTCCTGATCCGTACTTAAAGAGGCGCGCTTCTCGAACCCACAGGTCCATGATTCCGCCTTCATTGACGAGATCATCCTTAATGCTTGAGATAAAGCAAGCATGAGGTTGGGGCCGTTCATAAGAAGAAAGGGATGTTTTCAGAGCACCTGTTTCATGATCAACATAATAATGCCCTTGGGCCGGGCCATTAATTCCATACGCCCAGTAAAGACCTGTGTTAAACCATTGGGGAGAGTTAGGGGCACACATCTGAGCGCACAACATATATCGCATCTCGTCGTAGTAAGCCTTGGCGTCAGCTTCCGTATCGAAATATCCCCCTTTCCATCCCCAATAGGTCCAACATCCTACCATACGGTCAAACACTTGCTGGGCAGTCATTTCGCTGCCATAACGCTCCTTTTCGGAGTATTTAGAGAGAGCTTTAGGATCTGCTTCCTGTCGCCATAACCAGGCGGGAACTCCTGCCTCTTTAACGGCTTTCAGGGCACGAGGGACCCCCGCTTTACGAAAATATTTTTGAGCAAGAACATCACAGGCTACTTGAGACCAAGCAAGAGGGACTTCAATTCCCTCAAGATGAAAAACAATCGACCCGTCAGGATTTCGGATTTCGCTATCTGTTTTGCGAAATTCAAAAGACTGGTAGGGTGATTGATTCTCTTTTGTAAAATGACGATGTATCCTCATAAAATCCCTCTTCTCGCGTAGGTTTATAAATATTGCAAAAAACACTAGATGTTGTGGTGAAAATCTTATGGACCCACTATATGCTGTTATAGGAGAACGTCAATCCGCATTTTTCTCTTGACATGATTAAATGGTTGAGAAAGTGGACAGATGATTTTTAGAATGCCATGATGGCCAAGAAAAAGAGGACTTACACACATGATGTGGATAAAATTTCTCACATGGTTTAAGGGTGACCTTGTAGGAAAAGATTCGTTTGGGAATAAATATTACCGCGAAAAAGGCCCTGAAAGCCTTAAAGAGCGGCGATGGGTTATTTATAAAGGACGTCCCGAAGCGTCTAAAGTTCCCCCTGAATGGTTTGGATGGCTTCATCATACAGTAATGGATCCTCCGACCATTGAAACAATAAAGAGATGGCCTTGGGAAAAAAACCATCTTCCCAATCTGACAGGGACACCCTATGCTTACTCTCCTCCAGGGCCGTCTTCTTCTGGTGGAAAAAGAAATAAATCGACAGGAGATTATGAAGCCTGGCAGCCTCATAAGGGAAAGAATGAAAACAAATCTACTTGAAGTCGTCATGGGGGCGGTTGTTCTGGTTGTCTCTGCCGTATTTGTTATTTTTGCTTATTCAACCAGCCATTGGAAACCCGCTCAAGGGTATGAAGTTATTGCCAAATTTGATCGCATCGATGGATTACGGCAAGGGAGCGATGTGCGCCTCAGTGGCGTTAAGGTGGGAACCGTTAACGCGATCCACCTTGATCCACAAACGTATTTGGCTGTTGTTCATATTAATCTCTCCTCCGACGTGGAACTTCCTCAAGACAGTGCTGCTGAAATCGCAAGCGAGAGTCTTTTGGGAGGTAAATTCTTAGCCCTTCTTCCAGGCGGAGAAGAGGACATTATTCCGGTGGGGGGTGAAATCATGCACACCCAAGCTGCTATCAGCTTAGAGTCTCTCATTGGCCAATTCATGTTTAGTGGACAAGAAAAGAAGTGAGTCAGTATAGCAGTGTCGCAGTGTAACAGAGACCAGAAAGAGCGCCCCATGGAGAGGATCTTATCTCAATGCACACTATTTGCAGCATGCCTTGCTCTACTGCTATACTGCTCCACTGCATCACTGCTTTATGCCCAAGACTTCGAGTCCCTCTTAACAGAGCTTTCGGGGTCGAATGCGGATCAAATCGACAATGACCTCACAGAGGAAAAGAAAAAAGACAAGAAAAAGGAAACCCCTTCCGCTCCCTTGTCTTCAGCGGACCTAGCTTCTCTTTCTGAAAACGATGAGCTTGCTCCTGAAAAAAACATAAAAACCAATGGTGTTACCCTTCAAGGGCTCGACAAACACACAGCCCGGGTTTTTATTATCGATGCGGCTGTGGGACAAACCATCGAATTTGGCACTTTAAAAATCGTCGTCCAGCATTGTGAAAAAGCCCCCCTTGAAAATCGTCAGGAGTCCATGGCTTTTGTGAAAATTATAGAAGCTAAGCCCAATTGCCCTTCACAACAGATTTTTTCTGGCTGGATGTTTTCTTCAAGCCCCGCCCTCTCTTCCCTTGATCACCCCATGTATGACGTGTGGATCAAGGAATGCAAGGATCTGAAGAAGTAGAATATTTCTCCTTTTTCATAGACTTGTTTAAACCATAAATCATAACGCTTGACCTTACCTAATTTTTTCTTTACATAATTTTTATTCAACTTGTTTTTGGTGAAAAATATGCAGTTTATATATAAAATTTTCCTTATCATAAGCGTAATTTATTATGGTGGGCCTTCTCCTCTCAGAGCCATGGAAACACCGCTTTCACAAAAAAATGAAGAGAAAAAAAAGACTCCTTCTATTTCCTCCCGAAAAATCGTTCAGCTTGATCCAAAAACTTCATTCTCATCGTCTTCGTCTTCGTCTTCGTCTTCGTCTTCGTCTTCGTCTTCGTCTTCGTCTTCGTCTTCGTCTTCGTCTTCGTCCATTATTTTCGAGCCAATATCCACATCTTCAACATCTTCCTTACAGTCTCTTCTTGAAAAAACAACCACTTTGACCTCAGACGTATCATCTTTAATAGTTGCATATGCTCAACCTCTTCATTCTTTATTTAAGAACTTAAGTGTGAATCAATACATCGCAAGATGCATGCCCAAACTTTCATTAAAGGAACAAGAAGAAGCTGCTAAAATTTTTAATTCTTTAATAAAAGATGGCCAATCCCCCATCCAAGAAGATGATGGTGGCAATTCCGCTAATAATCTTAACAAGGTAAAAACAGAATCTGGTTATAGTTTTCCTCCTATCATGGAACTCCAAGGCCTTTTTTTAGAGCATTGCGGAACCGGTAACTTTAAGCGCGTTCTGGATATTGGGCCCGGGCATGGAAATGACACAATTCCTCTCCTTTTAACAAACAACGTGCAGGTTGTTGCTGTTGATATCCATTCCCTTCAATTAGCTGCACTCAAACAGAGAGTGACTTCAAAACTTACTTCTACTAAGCATTTTGGCTCTTTTAAAAAAGATTTTGCTGATAAAGTCACAAAAGTTCCTGAGCAATATAAAAATGGTTTTCAAGCGGTAAATCTATCTCGCGTTGCCCATTTTCTAACTGGCACTCAACTTGCAACACTCGTTTCAAATGTTGCAGCAATGATGAGTGAGAATGCTGTGCTCTCTCTTACTGTTTCAACGTTTGTCTCCGGCTCACGTGAGGAACAGTGGATTGCTTCTCAAGAAAAACAAGGACTGGAAGATCCGGGGCTTGTCTATTATGATCAGTCCAGACGTCTCAGTAAAAGCGATCCATCGATGAATGCTCTTCTTATGCGTCTTCCTGGAACATTTCAACTTGTAAAAAGAAGCGCCTGTAGCTTACCTAGCCCTGGTCATAAAGTGGAATTTCTGACTCAAGTTAACTCTAGTGAAGTTATACACACCCTTAGAACAGGAAAATATTATCATACACCAAGCAGCCTGCATAAGTACCTCTCTCCTTATTTCGACATCACAGACGCCACAACTGTAGCATTTGATGAGGAAGATATCTTTTTGGCAGTGTTCGCCAAGAAAAAGGCTTTACAGAAGTAATCCATTTTCTTTCAAACAATAAACTCGTCAGACGTCGGGTTCGGGGTGCTCACATATTTTCTCAAATATGCTCCGCGCTTCGTTCCCCTCGCCTCATCTTCTTTTTTTCCCCTCAACTTCTTCGAACTTGTCTCCCTCAGCGTCATCAATATTAGGATATTTTTTAATAGGCTACAAAATATCTCAAGAATAAATTAGAGTTGGCGGACGGCGGGAGGCGGGAGGCGGAAGGGGAGGGCGAGAGGCGGAGGGAAGAGAGAAGGAGGGAAGAGAGAAGGAGGATCTTGGGTATGCGCTTTATACCCTAAGTAACCTCAATAAGTACCTCTCTCCCTATTTCGACATCGTCACAGATCATACAGTTGCGGCGGTTAATGTGAAAGCGGCCTATTTGGCAGTGTTCGCCAAGAAAAAGGCTTTACAGAAGTAATTACCTCACACATGTCGTCCCCGCGAAAGCGGGGATCCAGAGAAACCGTTGTCATGCTGAACCTTTAGTCTCGGGCTTGACCCGGGATCATTCAACATCTTCTTGTCAACGAGATCCCAAACAAGTTTGGGATGACGTTAATTACTGGATCCCCGCTTTCGCGGGGATGACAAGAAGGGAATAGCTAAATAGGTATTTTACTTTTCTTCCTGAGGGGCAAACAACGCCTGAATCGCGCCTTTGTTGATGGTGACCGGATATCGAATGTGCAAGGCATTCACATAAGCCGTTAACACATCACTTTTATAGTGCTTCAAAAGAGCTTCCTTAAAAGACGCCATCTTTTCTTGCTTCACTTTCTCGGTGGGAGGGATAATGGTGTTCATGACAACCACTGCAAATCCTTCAGGAACAAATGTCAGACCTGCTTGACGAGGAGGCAAAGAAAAAACAAGGTTCTTGACATCATCAGCCACAGACGGAGATAGTTCAGACAAAGAAAGATTAGGCAAAAGCGTCATCATTGACACTTTCTTATCCCCTTGATTAAAAGCCTTAACGTATTCCTCGGCCTTCGCTTTTGCCGCTTTAAATTGTTCTGCTTTTATCCACATCTTCACAACACGGTCTTTGATATCTGCAAATAATTGCGGTGCTGTTGGCGTAATTTTATCAACTCGAACCATATAATAAACGCCATTATGAGCTTGGGAGAAAGGGCTATCCATATTTTCTTCGAGGGTAAACCCTGTTTGAAGGAGTTCTTTTGCAAACTCTTTACCTTGTGACAGTTGAGGAGAAAGTGCTCCGTTACTATCCACCCCCTTTGCATCAACTGCATCCAGCTTTACTAAAGACGCCTCTTTCGTCATAGGCGCCAATTCTTCAAAGGTGGCTCCCCCTGCAATTTTATCATCAAGAGCTTGCGTCAATTCATAGGCTTTTTCATTCGCCTTTTCCTTCTGAATATCCAGAATGACTAATTGTTTAACTTCCTCAAGGGGTTTGTTGCCAAAAGTGTCGAGCTTGGCTTCATAGACGGATTTAATATCCTCTTCTGTAACGGGAATGTCCTTAGAAAAGGCAGCAGGATCAATCACAAAGGCCGAAAGTGTTCTCAACTCTGGTGTTACAAATTCTTTTTGATGCTCTGTGTAAAAAACTTGCAGCGTTTCTTTAGAAGGCGTCGGGGGAACAGGCATTTTTTCTGGAGAAACAAGAAGCATGCTCGCTTGTCGATACTGATATTGGGCATCAAAGAGGCGACTCGCCATCTCATCTGGCATAACAACACCAACCATAATGGCGTCCTTCAACTCTTGACGAATAAGTTCTGCTCTCACATCCGCGATAAAAGCATCCTCAGCAAGACCATTCGCGCGCAAAATTTGAACAAACACCGTGCGATCAAAGACACCTTGATCATTTTGAAAGGCTTTCATGGAGTGGATGAATTGACGCAGGGTCTCATCACTCATCGTAAGCCCGAGGCGTGCGGCTTCAAGGTTAAGGAGAGTATCTTCAATCAATTGGCGAAGGATCATTTGCGGCAACCCTATTTTCAACAGATCTTCCCGATTGATAGAGGTGCCCGACTCAGCCATCATATGTTGCGCTTGTTTTTGGACTTTTTCTGAAAACTCATAGCGTCCTATGGAGAGATTCCCCACGTCTGCTACAACGGCATTGGGATCATGAGGACGAAACCAACTTCCCCCTCCGAAAAAAGCCATAAAGCTTAAGGCAACAATGGCGAGAAAAACTTTCGCAAAGCGCGATTGAGAGAATTTTTGAAAAGCTTGAATCATGGGTGCCCGCCAGGTATTTCTGTTTTATTTGGATGAATCCTACAGAATATTGATCAACCTCGCAAGACAAGAACCTTGACGCAAGGCCTATCTTTCTATTACTTGGTAACAGGCGTGGATGGGTGGCCGAGCGGTTGAAGGCACCGGTCTTGAAAACCGGCGAACGTGAGAGCGTTCCGTGGGTTCGAATCCCACCCCATCCGCCACTGCCTCCATTTAACTTATCATGGACATGATAAGTAAACTAACCTCAGCCTTGGATAAGAAAATATTCCGCCACTTTGTCATCAACTATGTTGATGACAACAGGGGACAGGCCAACCCCCTCAACTTCATTGGCACTCTCACCTACCAAATTCTATTTAATTTTTGCGATATTTTATGTCTCTTTAAAAAATATCGTAATTATTATAAAGAGGCAAGCTCAGGAGGATGCGGGGGAAATTAAGGGGATGAAAAACGGAGGTGAGCAAACTGCAAAATTCATTTCGTCCTTGTCATCCCCGAGCGATCATTGTCATGCTGAACCTTTAGTCCTGGTCCCGGATCAAGTCCGGGATGACCCGGGATCATTCAGCATCTCGCTGTCAAAGAGATCCCGAAACAATCCCCGATCGGAGCCGAGGACAAGGTTCGGAATGACAGTCGGAGGGATGACACATCGGGAAATAATTTTGCAATTGAGCTCTAATTCTATCTCTATATCGGCGCCCCAAGGCTTCTTATAATCCCACGCAAGGTGCGGATCTCTTGTTCTGTGAGATGCGCTCTCTGAAAAATGTTACGAATGTTACGGACCATGGTCGGACGTTTTTTCTTATGGCGTAAAAATCCAGATTTATCAAGCTCTTGCTCTAAATGAGCAAAAAGATCGTGAAGGCTTTCTCGTTTGGCAAGCCGTGTTTTCCCTGTCCTCAAGATGTGGGGAGGAAAAGAAGTGATTTGGACCAACCACTCGTAAGCAATAAGAACGACAGAATGGGCTAAATTAAGGGAAGGAAATGTGGAATTTGAAGGAATTTTAATAAGGGCCTCACACAAAGAAATGTCTTCGCTGAGGAGACCGCATCGTTCTCCCCCAAATAAAATGCCAACTTTTTGGTCTTCTTTTGCTGTTAACGCAAGGGCTTCAACAGCTGTTTCAGGGGTGTAGATGGACTTGATCATATCATGAGAACGGGCAGATGTTGCAAACACACGATTTAAATCGGAAATTGCAGCAGACGTAGAGGAAAACACCTGGACATTTTCAAGAATTTTATCAGCCCCCGCTGCGGGGGCAATGGCTTCTGGATTTGGCCACCCATCTCGTGGGCGCACAAGCCTTAAATTCACAAGACCAAAATTTAACATCGCTCTGGCCACAGCTCCAATGTTTTGCCCAAGCTGGGGCTCGACAAGAATAATTGTCAATGTAGTTTTCGTCACAAACCCTCATTTATTGTTGACGCCACGTTGTTCCCTCAGGACCATCTTCTAAAACAACACCTTGTTCTAAAAGTTCATCCCGCAGGCGATCGGCTTCTTTAAAGTTTTTTTCTGCCCGCGCCTGCTTACGCGCTTCAATAAGCAATAAAATTGTTTTTTCTTCAAGCCCTGTATTGCGCTTAAACCAAGCTTCTGGATCTTGCTGCAAAAGCCCAAGCCAAGTCCCACTCACCTTTAAGATAGAAGCCCATTGATCTTTTTCAGTATTACTTGAGGCCTTATGAAGATGTGTCACAATTTCATGGAGGCCAGCAATAGCAAGGGGTGTATTAAGATCATCCTCAAGGGCCGTTTTAATAGGTTCATACACAGGGACATCCTCCCTGATCGTCCGCCCTCTTAAGGCATTATAAAGGCGATCAAGACTTTGATGAGCTTGTGTTGCTCCTTGATCTGTCCAATCCAGGGGCTGTCGATAGTGAGAGGATAAAAGAACAAAGCGAATAATTTCTCCGGGCATTTTTTCAAGAAGCTGATGAACTGTAATAAAATTACCCAAGGATTTGGACATTTTTTCCCCGTTCACCGTCAACATTCCATTATGCATCCACGTCCGCGCAAAGGTTTGTGGACCAAAACACGCTTGGCTTTGTGCAATTTCATTTTCATGATGTGGAAAAATAAGATCGTGGCCCCCGCCATGAATATCAAAGGTCTCTCCTAAATATTTAAAAGACATGGCCGAACATTCAATATGCCATCCAGGCCGCCCATATCCCCAAGGACTTTCCCAGCCTGGCACCCCTTCCGGAGACGGTTTCCAAAGGATGAAATCTTCTGCGTCCGTTTTGTAAGGAGCCACTTCCACGCGCGCTCCCGCGATCATTTCATCATGATTACAGCGGGAAAGTTGGCCGTAAGACCGGAAACTTTTGACAGAAAAAAGCACATGACCTTGGCTTTCATACGCATGACCCTTGGTAATAAGGGTTTCGATCATCGTCATCATGTCCCCAACATGTTGGGTCGCAAGCGGTTCTATATCAGGAGGGAAATTGCCCAAAGCTTGCATATCATCTCGAAAATATTGGGTCGTTCTTTGAGTCAGGTCCGTGATATTTTCGTCGTTTTCTTGAGCCGCTTTGATAATTTTATCATCAATATCTGTAATATTTCGAGCAAAGGTAACGTTTGGATAAAGAGACCGCAAAAGCCGACAGAGCACATCAAAAACAACGGTTGGCCGTGCATTTCCAATATGGGCAAAGTCATAAACCGTGGGACCACATAAATAAAGACACACATTATGGGAGTCTAGAGGACAAAAGGTCTCTTTTTGCCGCGTGAGTGTATTATAGAGAATGAGCGCCATGTCTCCTTATCCCCTTGCCATTTGAAGTCGTGTCAATACCTTGGAGCGGCCCATGAGGAGAATCAAGTCTTTTAATTCAGGACCGTGTTCTTTCCCTGTTAAAGCCTGCCTAATGGGCATAAAAAGTTCTTTTCCTTTAAGCCCTGTTTCTGCTTTTACCTCTCCCATCCACGTGGCAAAAGTCGCCTCATCCCAAGGTTCTGGAGGTAAGAAATGCTCTGCTACTTCTAAAAGACTTTTGTTTTCAACAAGAAATGATTTATGCCCATAACAAATACTATCCCATTCTTTAACGTCTTGAAATTTTGTTATATTTTTCTGAACCAACGTCCAGAAGGCAGGCGTCGCCCCTTCTATTCCCATACGATCAAGACGTGGTTCAATCTGTTCGAAAGAAAACATCTGAAGAATTCTGCTATTGAGTTGCCACAAGTCTTCAGGATCTAAGCGAGGGGACGCCCTTCCAAACTTATGGATGTCAAAGTCTGCTAGAATTCCTTCTAAACTTATATGAGGTGTTATAGGGTCTGACGTTCCTAATTTTGCCAAAAAACTGTTAATAGTCAAGGGTTCTACCCCTTCTTTGCGAAGCTCAACGAGGCTTAAACTCCCTTCTCGTTTCGATAAGCCTTCCCCCTTGCTTCCAGAGATAAGCGCCAAATGACCAAATTGGATGGCGTGCGGCTTGTCGCTTAAGGCGTCCATAATTTGAATTTGAACAGCTGTATTCGTCACATGATCTTCTCCCCGCAAAATGTGGGTGATGTTCATCTCTAAATCATCAACTGATGTGGCTAAAGTAAAAACAGGAGTGCCATCCTCTCGGATTACAATAGGGTCATTCAGCAGATCGCCTTGAAAGGCCACATCTCCTCGCACCAAGTCGTGCCAGCGAATTTCTCCCTTTTCCATTTTAAAGCGCCAGTGAGGTTTTCTCCCCTCTTCCTCATGCTTTGCTACTTGAGCAGGCGTTAGCGAAAGAGCCGCTCTATTGTAAAGAGGGGGTTTTCCTGAGGAGATCTGGATCTTCCGTTGCAAGTCAAGTTCTTCTGGGGTTTCATAGCACGCGTAAAGGCGGCCTTTGGCTTTAAGAAGATCGGCCGCCTTTTCATAACTCTTCAGACGATCTGATTGTTTGACCATTTCATCATAATGAAGGCCTAACCACAAAAGGTCTTCTTGGATTTGATCTGCATATTTTTGTTGAGACCGCCCTGCATCTGTGTCATCAAGACGTAAGATAAAATGACCTTTGTAAAGGCGCGCAAAGAGCCAGTTAACAAGAGCTGTACGGGTATTTCCTAAGTGAAGGTAACCTGTAGGAGACGGAGCAAAGCGAAGTTTTATCATTGGTTAAGAGCCATCGTTGTATATTTGCAACTTTCCGAAAGTTTTTTTAATAGATCATTAAAATTTTTCTAACCCCTCGGAGAAGCTATGGTATGTGTATTCGTGCTAACTTTCAAGAAAGGATATTTAATATGAAGAAAGTTTCTTTATTTGCACTCGCACTCACAGCAACGGCGTCAACTTGGGCATCCGCACAAGCACCTGTTGCAGTAGCTGCTCCTGGTGCAGTTCCCGTTGCAAACCCATGCCCATGTCCAAAGGCTTTCCAAGGCTTCCACCTTGGTGGTAACGTTGGATACGGTGTTGGTTACGTAAAAACAACTCAGTCCGATGGTGTTCCTGCTGGCACCAACTACTTTAGAAACAACTTAGGTGTAAATGGATTTGATGGCGGTCTTAACGTAGGGTACACCCATCGTTTTGGCAACTTCGGTCTTGGACTCGAAGGTGTTTTCAACTGGGCAAGCTCAAAAGGACAGACATCAAACAATGTTCTTGGATTTGTTCTAACAGACAAGCTCCAAAAGCGGAACTCTATCCAAGTAAGAGCTAATCTCTCTTATGTTATCTGCAATCTCGTTGCTCCTAAGATCATTCTTGGGTGGGACAATTCTGAATGGCAGAGAACTTCAACTGCGACGACCACTAGTGAAACTGTGAAGGTTGGAAGTCAAAAAAAGCGTCTTAACAGCTTCTTGTTTGGTGCTGGTGTAGACTTCTTGCTCGCAAAGCACGTTATTGCTGGCATCGAGTGGACAGGAACAGCAGGGGCTACCATGAAGACTGGCCTTATCAATAATAATGTTGCTCCAGCGAACTTTGCTTTAACAGCGAAGCCACAATACAACAAGTTTGCTTTGGTTGTTAAGTTTATCTACTAAACTTAAACAAAGACCTTGTTCTTTTAAAAAGATCCCCGCCTTGTGCGGGGATTTTTTTGTTGCTTTTACCTCTCCCCTTGTGGGAGAGGTAATTCTTTATACGTTGAACCATCACGCTTTAGGATTAAGCACTAATCCGGTTCTTACGCCGCCCATTGAACTAAAGGAGGAAGTGACATCAAAATAGCCTCTATATTTCCAGCTGTCTTCAGTCCAAAGAGGGTTCCGCGATCATAAAGAAGATTAAACTCAACGTACCGTCCTCGTTTTTTTAATTGAGCTGTACGCTCAAGGTCTGTCCAAGGAGTATTTACATGACGCCGCACGAGTTCTGGATAGATGGACGCAAATGTACGCCCCACTTCTTGGGTAAAGGCAAAATCTTTTTCCCAGCTTCCTGTATTTAAATAGTCATAAAAAATACCCCCGACTCCACGTGCTTCTTGACGATGGGGAAGGTAAAAATACTCATCCGCAGCTTGTTTAAAGGTGGGATAATACGTCTCATCAAAACGGTCACAGGCTTTTTTGAAAGCTTCATGAAAATCTTTTGTGTCTTGGTCTACGGGAAAACAAGGCGTAAGATCAGCACCTCCTCCGAACCACTGTTTTTCCGTTATAATCATACGGGTGTTCATATGAACGATAGGAATGTGGGGAGAGCGAGGATGAACAACGATAGAAAGACCACTCGCCCAAAAATAAGGATTGTCTTCAGCTCCAGGAATCTGTGTACGCAATTCTTCAGAAAACTCCCCAAAAACCGTTGAAACGTTCACGCCTGCTTTTTCAAAAACATCTCCCTCTAAAATCGCCATTGTTCCCCCGCCACCGCCTGGACGCTCCCAAGATTTGCGCAGAAACGTTGAGCTCTTCTCAAATTCCTCTAAACTCTTAATTATCTGGGTCTGCAAGTCTGAAAACCATGAGGATGCGCGTCTCTGTTGTTCTTCACGGGACATAGGGGACTCCTAAAAGTTGATGCGTTTGCCGTAAGGCTTCGGTTGTTACAATGGCAGCAGCAATAGCAAGGTTGAGAGATCGTCTTCCTGGCACCATAGGGATGGACACAGCTTCATGGCATTCCTTTACAATATGGGAAGGAAATCCTACGCTTTCTTGCCCCATAATGAGAAGATCAGAAGGAGAAAAAGAAAAATCGAGATAAGACTGTGATGTTCCTGGCATAACAGCTACGCGACGTCCCTCTTTCCGAGTGTCACAAAAGGATTGCCACGACACAAACCGCTGAACGTTTGCAATTTCTTCATAATCCATCCCAGACCTCTTCAACCGCTTGTCTGTAAAAAGAAAGCCACACGGCTCTATAATGTCGAGGGGAACTCCCATGCAGGCTCCGAAACGTATCAACGTTCCCACATTTTGAGGAATTTCAGGTTGAAACAAGACGAGATGCATGACTCATCTTAGCGCTATTGTTATCAGTCTTTCTAGAAGAATTTTAGAAGAATGTATTAGGCTCTGTGCACAAAATTTTATAATGCTGCTCTCAGCTGTCCTCCCCCGCCTTCGCGGGGGCAGGCTCTTGCGTTAGAAGCCCTTGTTTTGCGGAGCAAAACTCAGGACTTCTTGACCCGAGGATCTTCTAGCTCTTCTTAAGCGAGGATGACAAGCTCTTTTAATTTTGTTCATGGAGCCTAACTTTGCAGGTTTTGCTTACTTACTACCCTTAGAAATATTCAGACGCTCCCGAAGACCTTTCCCAGCTTTAAAGAAAGGAACATTTTTACCTTCAACTTCCACTTTTTCTCCTGTGCGCGGGTTACGCCCGATGCGTCGCTCGCGATAGCGTACAGAAAAAGCCCCAAAGCCCCGTAATTCAACACGATTTCCTTTAGATAAGGCATTGCTTATCTCTGCAAAAATCACATCAACCGCTTTTTCAACTTTCCTCAGTGACATATCTGGGAACTGTTGACTGAGCTTATGAATTAACTCTGACTTTGTCATGGCATCCTCATATTTTATTTATTGTTCAACAGAATACGCCTTTTTTGGATCCTCTACAAGGAAAAGTAGATAGAGGCCCCTGCTAGGAGGGGCCAGCTGCCATGTGTTTTACAATATTTTTCTTCTCTTTAAAAAATATCGTGTTTTCTATGATAGTGAGAAGATAAGTTCAGAGGATGAGAGACACACTTCAGGGATTTTATATTTATATGATATATGAATACTTTTATAAAATCAAAACATGTTTTGAAATGAACAATTGAAATAATTTACTTTGATTAAATCTTTCTGTATTATGAAAATATAAAATTTCTGAAGTGTGCGTAGAATTTTTGAGAGCGTTAATTGCGATACACTGTCTCTAAATGCATGTCATCCCCGCGAAAGCGGGGATACAGAAAAACCTTGGTTCTCATGATACTTAAAAGAACTGAGATCAAGAAGGTAACAAAGGCTTAATTTGGCAAAAGTCATTTTTTCAAACTATTAACTGGATCCCCGCTTTCGCGGGGATGACATATGTGGGAATGGAGAATACGTACCTTCATCCAGAGGAATTATATATGTACTTATTTTCCCAACTGGGCCGCAACTTCAGCAGCAAAGTCTGTCTCCGCTTTTTCAATACCCTCTCCCAGGCCAAAGCGAACAAATCCGGCAAGCTTAATGGGCTGGCCAAGGTCTTTAGCCTGTGAAGCAACAACATCTTTGATACGTGTTTTACCATCAATAACAAAGACTTGCTCTTCAAGGACGACCTCCTCGTAGAATTTGCGTAAACGACCTTCCACCATTTTATCAACAAATTCAGCTGGTTTCCCTGATGCCAAAGCTTGTTCGCGGAAAATAGTTCGTTCTCTGTCAACTTCAGCGGGATCCACGCCCGCAGCCGTAAGGGCTATGGGGTGCGCTGCCGCTACGTGCATAGCGATTTGCTTCCCTAAGGTTTCGAGCTTTTCTTGAGGTGCTGAAGATTCAAGAGCCACCAGCACACCAATGCGCCCTAGTCCAGGAACCACTGCGTTGTGAATGTAAGGGACGACAAGGCCCTGATTTACTTCCACATAGGCTGCGCGCCTGAGGGACATATTTTCCCCAATGGTGGCGACCAGGTGGGTCAGCTCTTCTTCAACGGTTTTATTAGATCCAGGATAAGCTGTTTTTTTAAGGGAGTCTGCGCTTCCTTTTGTTGTCATAGCGAGTTCGGCCACTTCCTTTGCGAATTTTTGAAAATGTTCATTACGCCCAACAAAGTCTGTCTCTGCGTTAACCTCAACAACAGCGCCACTTGTTTTGTTGCACGCAATCGCGACCAGTCCTTCTGCCGCCACGCGCCCTGACTTTTTAGCCGCCGCTGCAAGGCCTTTTGTGCGAAGCCAATCAATGGCTTCTTCCAAATTACCTTTGGTTTCTATAAGGGCTTTTTTACAATCCATCATGCCCGCGCCTGTTTTTTCACGCAGTTCTTTCACGAGAGAGGGAGAAATGTCTGTCATAGTAATTCCTTTTTATTCGATTTCAGCAACAGCTTGAGGGACAAGATCTTCCTTAACAAACTCCGCCATGACAATTTCAGCTTCTGCAAGAGGTTCGTCCTCTACAACAACAGTGACGTCTGCCGCTGCTCCCACATCAACGCCAGAAGAGCGCACTTGAGTTTGCAGTCCATCCAAAACCGCAGTGGATACAAGAGCACAATAAAGCTCTATAGCTCGCTGAGCATCATCATTGCCGGGAATAACGTAGTCAATCCCCTCAGGGGTAGAATTGCTATCGATGATAGCCACAACGGGAATACCGAGTTTGTTTGCTTCCTTGATGGCAATGTCTTCCTTGTTTGTGTCAATGACAAAGAGAATATCGGGTGTCCCTCCCATATCCTTAATGCCGCCTAAAGAAAGTTCTAGCTTGTTGCGTTCCCGCTCGAGGGTTAAAAGCTCTTTCTTTGTAAATCCGTGAGCCCCCTGTTCTAAGTTTTCCTCAAGCTCTCTGAGGCGATTAATGGAGTTTGACACGGTCTTCCAGTTGGTGAGCATGCCTCCCAACCAGCGATGATTTACATAAAATTGACCGCACAAAGTAGCAGCTTCCTTAACTTTTTGAGAGGCTTGTCGCTTTGTTCCGACAAATAACACACGCCCGCCACCGGCAACAACGTCCCGAATCGCTTGAAGGGCATGGTGTAAAAGAGGAACAGTTTGTTGCAAGTCAATAATATGAATCCCGCCGCGAACTCCAAATAAATAGGGAGCCATTTTAGGGTTCCACCGACGTGTTTGGTGTCCAAAGTGAGAGCCAGCTTCAAGAAGTTGGCGCATGGTAAATGTTGGCATCATGGGGTATTTATCCTTTCTCCAGTTAAACCGCCGTAGAGGAGAGGGGCCCAAGGGCCACCGGAGGATCGCTCTACGTGTGAATTTGTGACGCAAGATCACTTGTCATCTTATACGCCTTCTTCTTCATAAGATTCAAGAGAAAAAACGTAAACAGGTTATGCCGCCTCTTTTTGTGCCTTGAGGGCCAACCACTTTTCAAGCCAATGGATGTCATACTCTCCCTTGAGCACATCTTCAGCTTCTGTAAGGGCACGATGCAGAGGCAAAAGCGTATTAACGCCTGTAATAACGTATTCATGAAGGGCGCGCCGTACACGACTGATACACTCTTCCCGTGTGTCCCCATACACAATAAGCTTTGCAATCAAACTATCGTAATGAGGGGGGATTTGGTATCCTTGATACATAGCGCTATCCACGCGAACACCGTATCCGCCCGGCGTGAGATAGTCTTGAATCTTTCCTGGAGAGGGGATAAATGTTTCTGAATCTTCCGCATTAATACGGCACTCAATAGCATGCCCTTTAAAAGAAATGTCCTTTTGACGAAAGCTTAAGGGCAAGCCTGCTGCAACACGAATTTGCTCACGAACCAAATCAATGCCTGTAATCATTTCTGTAATGGGGTGTTCCACCTGAAGACGGGTGTTCATTTCAATGAAATAAAACTCTCCATCCTCAAATAAAAATTCAATGGTACCCACTCCACGATAGCCAAGCTTTTCCATGGCTTTTACCACGGTGCTTCCCAGCTTTTCACGTGCCTTTTCAGAAATTGCAGGAGAAGGGGCTTCCTCCCATACCTTTTGATGACGTCTTTGCAGGGAACAATCGCGCTCACCTAAATGGACTACGTTTCCATGAGTATCAGCAATCAATTGAACTTCAATGTGGCGTGGATGCCCTAAATATTTCTCCATATAGACTTGGTCATTCCCAAAGCAAGCTTTGGCTTCGGCACGCGCAAGACGCAAGGCTTCGTCAAAATCAGCCGAACTCTGTGCCACCTTCATTCCTTTACCCCCTCCCCCGGCGGCAGCCTTAATGAGGACAGGGTATCCGATTTTCTCGGCAAGACTCTTTGCATCACTCGACGTATCAACCGCTCCTTCCGAGCCAGGAACCACGGGAATTCCAAGAGCAAGAGCGGTTTCTTTTGCTGTAATTTTATCTCCCATAAGGCGGATATGCTCGGGCGTTGGGCCAATAAAGGCCATGCCATGCTCTTCCACCATTTCAGCAAAAGCAGCATTTTCTGATAAAAAACCAACGCCCGGATGGATAGCATCTACACCGCACACATCTGCTGCTGAAAGAATGGCTTGCATATTTAAATAGCTCTCGCGAGAGGGGGCGGGTCCTATACATACACTTTCATCTGCAAGACGCACATGCATGGCATCAGCGTCCGCCTCAGAATGAACCGCCACCGTTCTAATGCCCATCTCTCGACAAGCTCTTAAAATACGAAGGGCAATTTCACCCCTGTTGGCGATTAGAATTTTTTGAAACATACCATAGTCCTTTGTTATTCGAGAATGATGAGGGGCTCTCCAAACTCAACGGGTTTTGTATCAGAGACACAAATTTCAATAACCTTCCCCTCTCGAGGCGCACGAATGGGATTCATGACTTTCATAGCTTCAATAATGAGCAACGTATCCCCTTTCTTCACTATATCCCCTACCTTGACAAAGGAAGTTCCTCCTGGTTCAGGGGATAAATACACAGTCCCTACCATGGGAGATGGCACTGTTTCTCCTGAAGGCACAAGCGCAACAACAGGCGCCGCTGCCTCACTTTGGGGAGAAGGAGCAGAGGACACAGGATGGGGGACGTAATGGGAAACGGGGGCGGGAAGACTAGCACGCGCGACCCGAATGCGCTGGTCTCCGACCTGATATTCAATTTCCGTAAGTCCTGTCTCTCCAAGAAGCTCTGCAAGTCCTCGAACGGCTTCACCGTCTACCTTAAATTTTTCAGGCATTTATATTCCTTTTTATTAAAACAATTACTTATATGTTTTCCAAAAAAATATTTGTTATTTGTTAAATTCCTTGTGGATGTTTTATACCGCACTCTTTTCTCCATGGCAAGATCTCTCTGCGCACCGCCTTGAGGAGGGGGGCACAATGGCCATTAGCAATCTTGCTGTCTATATTGAGGTGAGATATCTTCATGGTTAGTTTGATTCTTAGGGTGGACTTGCTAGCTCCATAGGGCCTTTGTGTTAATATACTTTTGAAGAAATCTAATGTGTTGAAAAAAAACAAGACGTCCTCTTCTCTCCTTTCTTTTTCTCATTATGAAGTCAATTTTCTTCCTGTCAGCTTTAATTTATAAAGACGATATTTTATTGCTCGTATAAAAATATCTTATATACCGCTCCTGAATGAAAGTGTGTATTTTCCATTACCCCCCACATGTCATCCCCTGCTGTGGCGGGGATCCAGAGGAATCGCTGTCATGCTGAACTGGTTTCAGCATCTCCTTGCCAACGAGATCCCGAAACAATCCCCGATCGGAGTCGAGGACATGGTTCGGGATGACATTAAGTAGACGGCGCTGAAGTATTTATAATTTGTTGATATTATTGTATTTTTAGGAGGAATAGGGTGTTGTAATTGCAAGAAATGAGCCCTAACCCTGCAAAAGGTTGCAATATAGAACCATGAAAGCCAAGAA
>CANGTV010000010.1 GCA_947457015.1 Alphaproteobacteria bacterium
GAAATGCTTTGTTTTCCGCAAGGAAAACATTAGTATTTCTTACACCGAGGATCTTCTATCAACATAACAGTGTGCTTTAAGAAGATCCTCGATTTAAGAAGCTCTAAAGCCTCCGAACAAGTCGGAGGCAAGAGCTTCTTAAATCAAGGATGACAAGGAAGTGACATAACTCTCTTATCTAAAACTCAGGTTAGATAGCTATAATGTTTCCTTAGATGATTAAGAGAAAAGGGGTGTAAATTTTATTTTGTCATCCCCGCGCAGGCGGGGATGACAATGGAGATTTGGAATCTTCTCAAAAATAAAATTACAAATCCCCTCAGGATCCTCAAATTGCACCTCAATATCTAAAACATGAAGGTGCTTTTGCCAAGAGGGGGAAATTTTAACCCAATCTTTTCGCGTGGTTATTAAAAGGGCCTGCTGCGCTTTTGCCAAGGCTTGTAGCTCTAGGAGCTCATCTTCTGTGTAGGTGTGATGATCAGGGAAACTTTTCGTCGCCACAAGGGTAGCCCCTAGGTCTTTAAGTGTCCTATAAAACTTTTGAGGAAAGCCAAGCCCACAAAATGCCACAACCCGATTGAGAGAAAAAGAGACGGGCTGAGGATTAATTTTAGCTTTAAAGAGAGGAAGCCCAGCGGGCATGTTTCCCTCGCCTATCCCAATGATGGCATTGGCACGGCGGAGTCCTTCTTGAAGGGTTTCTCGCAAAGGGCCTGCAGGCATAACATGGCCATTTCCAAACCCTTGCAAAGCATTGACGACCACAAAAGAAATATTCTTATAAAGAGAAGACGTTTGATGGCCATCATCCAAAATAACAAGGTGGGCTCCGTTTTCCATGGCCTTTTGAACGCCCAAAGGTCTGTTTTTTGCAACCCAGGTGGGTGCATGCTGTGCAAGAAGAAGAGGCTCATCTCCTATGTCTTTAGGACTATGAGAGGGCGAAACTTCCACAGGTCCTTGTAACAAGCCCCCATATCCACGGGTCACAAAATGCACCTCAATTCCCTTTTGTTGCAAAAGATGGGCCAGCGCAATGGCTGTAGGTGTTTTGCCGGACCCCCCACAAATGATATTTCCGACACTTATGACAGGGATGGGAAAGCGATGGGGTTTCTTAAGGGCACGCAGAAGTTTTCCGCCTTTCCCATAGAGCCACCCTAAGGGGCTTAAGAGGGAGGATAAAAACCCGCGAGACGTGTACCAAAAAGAAGGGGTTTTCATCCTCTCTCTTTTCTCAATGCTTTTAAGTGAGGCCTCAGAAGTTTCATTAAATTTTGCAACCCCTTGTCGCGATAAGTTTTTAGCTTTGGGGGTTCATCGTAATTTTCTTTTTTTATCTTCAACCAAGGGAAAACAAAAGCAGCAAGTTGGTCTTCCGGAGGGACATATTTGCTGAGGTTAAGAGAGGATAAAATCTCATATAATTGAGGATTGTTGAATGTGTGGGGGCCATGGAGAACAAAAGCCCCCAGTTGCGCAGCTTCAATAGGATTATGTCCGCCCCTTGGGACAAAAGTAGCTCCCATCACAGCAACGGGGGACAGGGCGTAAAAAAGTCCCATTTCTCCTAAAGTATCGCTAATATAAAGCTCGGTGTTTTCAAGAGAGGACGTGCGGGTGCGACGTGTTGAAGGAATGCCTTCTTTTAAGGCAAGGTGGTGAAGAGAGGCTGCTCTTTCAATATGCCGTGGCACGAGAATTGTCAGAAGAGAGGGGCACTCTTTCCGGAGAATTTTGTGGGTTTTAAAAACAATCTCTTCCTCGCCAGGATGGGTGCTGGCGATAAGCCATAGGGGTCGATCGCCTATCTCTTTTTTAAGGGCAGTATATTTTTGAGAGTCCACCTCTAAAGGCGTCATCAGTCCCTTCGCATTGCCCATAATAACGACTTCTGTTGCCCCAAGAGTTCTAAAAAAAGAAGCTTGTTCTTCTGATTGAACAGCACAAAGAGAGAGTCGATTGAGGAGAGGGGCGATGGCGCCTTTTAGTTTCTTCCAGATCAAAAAGCTTTTCCGAGACATGCGACCGTTTAAGAGAATCGTTGGGATTTCTCTGTCCTGAGTTTGGCGCATAAGGTTGGGCCAAAGCTCCGATTCTATCCAGATGGCAAGGTCGGGCTGCCAGTGATTTAAAAATCGAGTGACCGCTTGAGGGGTGTCTACGGGGCAGTATTGATGGGTTACGTTTTTGGGAAGTCTTTTTTGAATGACGTGCGCTGAGGAAACAGTAGTTGTGGTTAAAAGGACATGGATTTCTGGGTATTTTTTTAAGATGGCTTGAATGATGGTAAGGGCGGCTACAGCTTCACCCACACTGACAGCATGTATCCAGACAAGGGATTTGTGGGGGCGAGGTGTTGTGGTTATCCCTTTGCGTTCCTTAAGTCTGGTTTTGTCTTCACGACCTTTGGAGGCTCTCCATGCTAAGTATCCTGAAATCAAGGGAGCGCTGAGCCAAGACAGGCCATAATATCCGCTGCGCAAGAGACTCATGGGGTCTCTCTTCCACAGTGAAGATCCACCCTTTCTGTAAGCTCTTTCAGAATATTTTCTAGATCTTGGCGTAACTCTTCGTCACTTTTTGGGGAGTTTGCCACATCTATCATCGGACCATACATGAAAACACCTCTCCCAAAGGGAAGGGGAAGAAAAAACCGATCCCAGCTTTTCATAAAAATTCCGCGGGTAGAGGAATAAGATCCCGGCATGATGGCTGCATTGCCAAGGCGTGCCATGCGGATAATGCCCGGGCTCACCCGATAGCGCGGTCCTCGGGGGCCATCTGGGGTAATGCCAATGGAGTCACCTTGCTTTAAAAGTTTTACGATGGTTACAAAAGCTTGTCTCCCTCCTCTGGTGGAGGAGCCTGAGACCGAGCCAAAGCCAAAGTTTTTGGTGGCGCGTGCTAAAATTTCTCCGTCAGCATGGCTGGAGTTAAGCATGTGAAGCTTATGGGGACCAAACCATCCCTTAAACATCATCAGAAGACGCCCATGCCAAAAACATGCAATCATGGGCTTGTTTTGTTGCCAATAGGCGTTGGCGTGTTCCTGGTTTAAAAACTCCCAACGGCTTGTCAGCCAAACTAATTTTACATACTGAGTAATAAGAAAGGCTGCAAAACGTCGAACAGCGGAAGATTTTCGAAGTGTTTTTAAGGGCTTCATTCTTACAGATCCTAACCCACTCGACCTATTTCTCCTGTTGTCATCCCCGCGAAGGCGGGGATCCAGAAGAGGGTTGAGAGAAATGGGTTTTTAAAGTGTTCTGATTCCATGCTATTTAACCTTATTAATAAAAAGTTTTTCTTACTCCAATATTTTTCTGGGTCCCCGTGTTCCCCGCCTTCGCGAGGACGGGAATGACAATCGGGGGGCTCCCCTAAGACGCCAGCGGCAGTGTATCTGTCATAAATTGAAGATCAACAAGCTTCGCATAGGTTTGGTTATTTTTAAGAAGGTCAAGATGTGTTCCTTTCTCTGAAACTTCTCCCTCTTCAATTACGTAGATCATATCTGCGTCTACAACGGTTGAAAGACGATGCGCCACCACAATCGTTGTTCGTCCCTCCATCAACCGGTTTAAGGCAGCTTGGACCTGCCGTTCAGAGGCTGTATCTAAGGAGGAAGTTGCCTCATCCAACAACAGAAGCGGTGCGTTTTTAAGCATAGCCCGCGCAATGGACAAGCGCTGGCGTTGACCGCCTGAAAGGCGTACACCTTGTTCTCCTACAATCGTATCATATCCTTCAGGCAGAGCCTTGATAAAAGTATGAGCGGCTGCTGCTTGTGCCGCACTGACAATCTCCTCCTCAGAGGCTCCCCAACGGCCATAAGCGATATTAGCCCTGACAGTGTCATCAAATAAAATAACTTCTTGGCTTACAAGAGCAACATGAGATCGCAAGGAGCTTAAGGTGACATGTCGAATATCCAACCCATCAATTTCAATCGTGCCCGCCGTGACGTCATAAAAACGAGGAATCAGGTTTAACAGAGTTGATTTGCCAGACCCGCTTGGCCCCACCAAGGCAATCCGTTGTCCTGATTCAATGGTTAAGGAAATATTTTTGACCGCTTTTTTCCCATTAGGATAAGAAAAACACACCTCTTTGAGCTCAACCTCTCCCTTTGTAATTTGAAGAGAGGGGGATTTCGGGAAAGTGACAATACTGGGTTTTAAATCGATCGCTTCAAAAACGCGTAGCGCTGCTGCAAGACCTTCTTGCAAGTTTGCATTAAGGTTAGCAAGGCGCTTCATAGGTTCATAAGCGAGCAAAAGGGCGGTGATAAAGGAAATAAACGTTCCGGTGGTTCGATTGCCCGCAATGACTTGTGTTCCTCCATAAAGAATCACAATCACAATGGCGCATCCCCCTAAGGTTTCCATAATGGGATGAGAGGCTGCTCTAACGCGACCTCCCTTAATATTCAATTGAGAGATACGATCAATAAGACGATAGGCGCGAATTTGCTCATAATTTTCCATGGCATAGGCCTTTACCACACGCATCCCTTGAAAAATTTGATGGAGAAGAATGGTAAACGCTCCCATTTCTTCCTGAGTGTTTATGGAGACCTTTCTCATTTTGCGGCCAATTTTGACAATGGGAAGAATGGCCACAGGAAAGACAAAAAAAGCTAGGGTTGCCAAAAACCAATCTTGGTAAAACATCAACCCAATAAGAAAAATGAGAGAAAGGGTATCTTTTCCCATTCCTGTTAAGGCCGTTGTGACAGCAGCGCGCATAAGATTCACATCATTGGTAAAACGAGATACTAACTCACCGCTGGATCGCGCATGAAAATAAGCAAGGTCTGCCGCAATAAAATGATCAAAAAGACGTTTTTGGATATCGCCAATGATCTTTTGTCCCACGTAAATCATACTTACGGATTCTCCAAAACTTGAGAGTCCTTTAAGGACAAAAATGACGAGGACCCCTCCGGCTACTTGAAAGAGCATGGTCTCGTTACGCGCCACAAACACATCATCAAAGAGAGGTTGCAGCATCTTGGCAAGAGTCGCTGTTGTGGCGGCTGCAACGGCCATACAAACAAGCCCCCCCACCACATGCCAACGGTAAGGCTTGATATGCTCGCGCCATAAGCGTCTTACCAAAGAGAGAGTCGTTTTGTCAGATAAAAGATTTAAGAATTTCATGTAATATTTCTAAGGGAAGAAGTGCGAAAATACAATACCAAGAAACAAAAGAACGCCAATTCTGCTATTGGACTGGAATCGGTCGAGACAATTCTGGGGGCTTTCCTTATGTAAGGAAAAAATCTGCCAAACAAACTGTAAAGCAGCAAGACCTAAAAACAGCCAATAGATGACCGAAAGATGGGCTTCACTTCCTCCTAAGGCCCAAAGGTATAAGGCCCCCCCATAAACTAAGGTTAAAAAGAGCTTCACGAAAGAGGACGCCACAAGCGCCGACGACTTCACGCCAACCAAAAGGTCATCTTCTATATCCTGCAACGCATAAATAGTGTCGTAACCGAGGGTCCATAAAATGGCTCCGCCATAAAAGAGGAGCGGCACTGAAGATAGGGTGGGAGAGAGAGTGAGCCATCCCATAAGAAGGCCAATGTTAAACGTAAACCCTAAGAAAAGTTGGGGCCAATAGGTCAGGCGTTTCATCCAAGGGTAAAGAAAGACAAGGGCAAGAGCGATAAATCCTGTGCCAATAACGGGAAGGGGAAGACTGAAAAGAATGACGGCAGCCCCTCCTAAAAGAAGGCACAGGAAAATAACGGCTCCCTTGAGGGTAACATCTCCTGCAGCCAGGGGGCGTGTAGCTGTTCGCCTTACTTTTGCATCAAAATCCTTATCGATAATGTCATTATAAATACACCCTGCACTGCGCATGAGAAGAGCCCCTGCGCCAAAAAGAAAAAGGGTAAAGAGCGGAGGAAAGCCAGGGCTCGCAAGGGCAATTCCCCACCAAGAAGGCAAAAGCAACAGCCAAATCCCATGGGGACGGTGAAGGCGCGCAAGTTTTAAATAGGCGATAAGGGGCATTTTTCTTCTCTTAGTATCTTTTTGTTTATTAACCCTTCAGTGTCATCCCCTGCTGTGGCGGGGATCCAGAGAAGCCGCTGCCATGCTGAATTCGTTTCAGCATCTTCTTATCAACGAGATCCTGAAACAAGTTCAGGATGACATGCTTGTTTAAGACTTTTGCAGCAAGTTCTTAAAAATGTTTCACGTGAAACATTTTTATTATATACTTCGGATAAATATTAAAAGAAATAAACATGATTCGTCTTTATGTAAAATCCCCGCTTCTTGAAAAGCAAGACATCTCTCTTTCTGATGTTCAAAGCCATTACCTTCAAAAGGTGATGCGTCTTAAGGAAGGGGATGAGATTCTTCTTTTTAATGGGACGCACGGAGAGTGGCTGGCCAAAATTACGGCGAACCTTAAGAAATCCACAACACTTCTGCTTGTGTCACAAACGCGCTCCCCCCAAGAAGAAGGTGATTTTTGGCTGTTGTTTTCTCCTCTGAAGCCAAAGCGTCAGGAATTTTTAGAAGAAAAAGCGACAGAATTAGGAGTCTCTCGTCTGTGGCCTATTCGGTGTGAGCGCGCTTCTACTCTTAAGGTAAACTTTGAGAAAATGGAAGCCCATGCTATTGAAGCCGCCGAGCAATGCAAGCGCCTTACGGTGCCTACACTTAAGCCCTTAACGCCTCTTTCGGATGTATTGAAAACATGGCCGGAGGATCGACTCCTTATTTTTGGGGATGAAACCTTAACGGCTCCTTCTCTTGGAACTTTGGCAATTGACGCCCAACAATCTTATGCCTTTTTGGTAGGGCCGGAAGGAGGGTTTTCGCCTCAAGAATTGAGCGTGCTGCGCTCTCATCCAAAGACGCAAGGCGTAACCCTTAACACCCATATTCTGCGAGCTGAAACAGCCGCTCTTGTGGGGCTGTCTTATCTTCAAGTGAGGCGGAGTGGTTAGGAGAAAGAAACTTTTTCCTCTTTTAGCCGAAAAGCAATGGAGAGGGTTTTTTTGGAATTTCTTTCCTTAAACGTCCATGCCTTAACAGCCTCTAAGGCGGCCTTATCAAGAAGCCCATGTCCTGAACTTTTGTGAAGACTGGCCTCTACCACGTGTCCTTCTTTGTTTGTTTTAACATATAGATACACAACGCCTTCCTGGCGACGCTTGCGACACACCCAGGGATAGGAGGGGAGAGGGTGATGTTGATGCACGTCGTCGTTGCGAGCGGAGCGGAGCAATCCAGGTGTTGTTGGTTTTCTGGGTTGCTTCGGCTCCTGTGGAGCCTCACAATGACGGTCGTATTTGTCATCCCCGCGCAGGCGGGGATCCAGAGGAGCTTTGTCATGCTGAACCTTTAGTCCCGGGCTTGACCCGGGATCATTCAGCATCTTCTTATGAACGGGATCCCGAAACAATCCCCGATCGGAGTCGAGGGCATGGTTTGGGATGACGGTTCTATTCTTTTCTGGATCCCTGCCTACGCGGGGATGACATGGGGGGGAATGGGGGTGACAACGAGGGGAACGGGGAGGACACGGAGAATCTGGCGATTCACAAGGAGGAGAGGACATGACCCACGCCACCTGAAACGAAGCCGGCTCCTTTGGAGAAACTCTTAAAAAAGAAGGAATTAAAAGAACCCCCAAAACTCCATGAAGGAAAAGAGAGGAGATAGCAGCGATGATGACGGGGCGATTATAAATCATAGCGCTGTTTTATGAGCGTGTAGGCTCTTTTCATGGCCGCCACATAAAGTTTTGTTCTGTAATAAATTTCTTTAGAGAGTGATAGGTTGTAAGTATGGGATGTTAAATTTCTATCCTCAATCATTTTGAGCCACAATTGTTCATCGTCAATAAGGTTAAGTTCAAAGGATTTTTGGAGTGTGGTACGAGGTGAATTCACAGTGAAAAGTTCTTGAACGCAAATCTTTTTTAAGACTTTCCAGAACAATTCGGTGGCAGTTTCAAAGTGTTGGATGGTAGCTTGACGGACATAGAGATTTGCATTTTCTGGTACCTGCGTCATTTCATCGAATCTGTCAATGGATTCTCCTAAACCTAAAAAAGATTCATACCAAGAATAAGAGCAGGGTTTACGCTCAAAAAGAACCACTTTGTCACGTAAAATGGCGTGGCGTAATTTATCAGTCTCTTGAAGGGTATCAAAACGGACGCAGTCGATATGAAACAACGTGTCTGCTGTACTAATAATTTCACGGATGGTTGCCCAGTCCTGATCTGTTGCCTTTGGACAAAGAATAGCCAAATCAATATCTAAGCGAGATTGACTATCTTCCCTTGCTCGAGAGCCATAGAGCCATATGGCCTCAACAAAAGGAAGCGTTCTTAAATGATAATAAAAATCATAACTTTTGATGTCCATTCTTAATCTCTCTTGTAGGGTGAGGATTTCCAACAGAACATATCACCATTCATGTCTTTGCCTCAACGCCAAAGAAAAAGGCGCGGCCCCTTGCGCCGTATCCAAAAAGATCTTCATAGTGCGTATTTCCAAGATTCTCGACACGCCAAAACAAACGAGCATGGGGATTTACATCATAAGCCCCCCCTAGGGTAACGAGGCCATAAGGAGCAAGGGTTTGCTTTGTAACGCTATCCTTTCTTGCCGTGACGCCATAGGCCTGGACAAAAAAGGATAAATCCGGGAGGGCTTGCCAATGAAGTTCTCCCGCTCCCTTAAAGCTTGGAATTAAGGGAGACCTGCGCTTGCGTGGTAAGTCACGGGCGTGAATAAGGGTAAGGGCAGCTTTCATCTCAAGGGTCTTGAGGGGCTTTACAGAAAGAGCCATCTCAAAGCCTTGCGTCAGGCGCTGTTCTCCATTGAAGCGTTGCCATGAGCCTCCTGGGAGACGACGAGAAAGTGTTATGTGATCAATCTTTGTTAAAAACCCTGTGAGGCTTGCTTTCAGTGCGTCATTATAAAAGGTTTGGTCTATGCCCACCTCAAAGCTTTGGCTTGTTTCTGGCTTTAAAAAGGGATTGGGAGTTTGCCAAGGGGTCCTTTGAAAAAGGTCAGACAGCACGGGGGGCTTAAAATTTGTGCCATAACTTGTGCGGAGCGTTGTGGAAGGGGTCACTTTTTGATCAGCCCCCACGTTGAATGTTACCCGATTTCCTAGCGCCTGATACTGATCCACGCGAACGCCTCCCTTTAAGGCCGTTGAGTCAAAGGGTTTAAAGGTATGGATTAAGAAAACTCCCCCGTGGGCGCGCCTGTAAAGTTCTGGGATTTTTGCGAGCTCTTGCCCTCCCTCAAGACCGCCTAAAAGTGTGTTCTGAGAATTGATTTTAAATTCAGACCGATAGGCGAGAAGAGGATGCTCTCCTGTGGTGAACGCGTGGAAAGAGGGTGTGTCTGTTTTTCGGTGAGTCTGAGCATAAGATGCTTTAAGAGACTGATCCCACACCTCACTTCCCCACTTGTTTTCAAGGCTTGTGAGGAGGGTTTGTGTGTTACTAAAATTCTGGGCTTCAACGGGAAGGAAAAATGATCCGATCTTTTGAGGCTCATCAAACTGTGCTTTCCCCTGAATGTATCTGACGAGTCCTTCCACCTCCCAATTGTCTGTGAGGGCATAGCCTAAGCGCGAAGAGAAAGTCCCGTTTGTATAGTCATCTCCTTGGCGATTTCCGTGAAGAGGGTTGGTAAAAGGGGATGGGCCTCGACTTAATCCTGCCGCGGTGGCGGAAAAGGTAAGGGGGCCTTCTTCTCCTTGAGCCGTTAAGGTGCCATAGTGTGTATCAAAACTTCCCCTTTCTCCTCGCAGTTTAACAGAAGGTTTTCCGCATCCACGCTTAGGGATGAGTTGAATGACGCCTCCTAGCGCTCCTGGACCATAGGCAAGGCTTTGAGGGCCGGGTAAAACTTCAATTCTCTCAAGATCTGCATTCAGAAGATTCGCCAGATCAACACCCCCGCCAGAGGCTGGGTCATTCACATAGATTCCATCTACCAGCACAAGGTTTTGAGGAGAACGCGCCCCTCTGATGGAAAAGTCCACTTGCCGTCCAAGGGGGCCGTTTGAGGTTAAATTCACACTTGGAGCGTAAACAAGGGCATCTTTAAGGAAAGTTTCCTGATAGGTCTCAATCTCTTTAGCTGAGATGATTGTTTCTGTTCCGCCGATGGGATCAATGGAAGAAGAAAGAGGGGAAGCTGTCACTTCATAGATATCTTCAGCAAAAGCTGGGGAGACGCAAAGAAGCGCGCCTACAAAAAAAGAAAGAGATGTCATGATATATCTCCGCTAGGGTTGTCCGACAATTGCTTGTCGTCACCACTAACGGTAGTCCGTGACTTCTGACGCGCCCCGCGCAAAAGACTGGTGACTCGTTATGGCAGGTCTCCTGACTTGGGCCTCGTCACCTTGGTCTCCCCCTTCCCGATGCTTTTGGCTTCAGTGGGTTTATGGAGTCTGCTCTTCCCTTACAGTTACGGGGGTAGTCACGGGTTTACACCGTGTTCCCTCTTCGGCATTTCTGCACCATATCTCTCTTATGAATAGAATGTTTAAAAATGGACGTCAAGGATGTTGGAGAGCAGGATCACCTCATGAAAATTTTTCGATCCTTTCTTAGGGTGTTTAGCTCCAATGTGTGTTGATTTAATGTATAAAGGGGAGAGCTAAAAGAACTTTCCCTTGCAAATTTTCATAAGACAACCCTGGTTTATTTCTCTTCTTGCTTTGATGCGAAAAAAATGTTGAAATAAATTTAGTAAAATTTTTACAAATTTTATGTCATCCTGAACCTTTAGTCCCGGGCTTGATCCGGGATCATTCAGGATCTAATCGGCGCAAGATCCCGAAATAAATTCGGGATGACAGAGGCACCAGGGAGGGGTTGTGGCGCAAGAAAATGTTCAACACATTCCTGTAATTTCTGAAATTTTAGCTTCAACGTTTTTGGACAAAGGAATTTTGTCTCTTGATCAAGTGGATGTGGCCCTTAAGGAGCAGCGCCTTCAGGGCACATCTTTTGAAGAGTGTCTTCTGAATTTAGGATTTATGAGCGAGGGGGCGCTTGCGGAAGCTCTCTCCTCAACAAGTGGATGTGAGCGGGTTAATCTTAAACAAACCCTTTTTGATCACTCCTTAAAGGAGCTGATATCACGGGAAGTGGCGGAGCAGTATTCCCTTGTGCCCCTTTCCTTAGAAGAGGGGGTTTTACGCGTCGCCCTTGCCGATATTTATAATATGTATGCGCTTGATTTTTTACGCCAAACGCTCCCTCTTGTTCAGAAAGTGATTCCCCTTATTGCTCTTGAATCGGACATCTTGGAGGCGATTGATCTTTATTATGGGTATGACTTGTCCATTCGGGGTTTATTGAGAGAGGTAGAAACCTCTTCTATCCAACCTTTTGTGCGAGATGATTCCATCAACCCAACCATTCGCTTGGTCAATGCTATTGTCATGGATGCTATTAAACTGCAGGCTTCTGACATTCATTTTGAGCCGGAGGGAGCCTTTATGCGCCTCCGCTATCGCATTGATGGGATTTTGTCTCAAATCTGTACTCTTCATTCTTCCTATTGGCCAGCCATTTGTGTCCGGTTGAAGGTGATGGCGGAGATGAACATTGCTGAGTCTCGGCGTCCGCAAAATGGACGCATGACCTTTTATGTGGGACCGCGGGAGATTGATTTGCGTGTGTCCTCTCACCCCACTGTTCATGGGGAGAATATTGTGGTTCGTATTTTGGACAAAAGCCGCTCTCTTTTGGCGCTGGATACCTTGGGGTATTCGGAAGACGTCATTTCTCACATAAAAGAAGCGCTGCAGCAACCGACGGGTATGTTTATCATTACAGGTCCTACAGGATGCGGCAAGACAACATCCTTATATTCTATGTTGAGTTATATGAGTACGCATGCCCTCAACATCATGACCTTAGAGGAGCCTGTTGAATACCAACTCCCTCTCATTCGTCAATCGGATGTGCGGGAGGGGGGAGGGATGGATTTTGTCGAAGGGGTTCGATCCATTTTGCGTCAAGATCCTGACATTATTTTAATTGGAGAGATACGTGATATTCCAACAGCTCAGATGGCCCTTCGGGCGTCCATGACGGGACATCAGGTTTTTTCTACGCTTCATACAAACGATGCGCTGGGAGCTATTCATCGGTTAGTTGATTTAGGGCTGTCGCGTGTGATGTTGGCTGGAAATTTGATGGCGATTGTTGCGCAGCGCCTTGTGCGAAAGCTGTGTCCTTCCTGTAAAAAAGAACGAGCGATGTATCCTGCAGAGGCCGCTTTTCTAGGGCTTAAAACTCCCACTTTCCTTTTTACGCCTGAGGGATGTGAGGCGTGTCGTGGGACAGGATACAGGGGGCGGCTTGCTATTGCAGAAATCTTGAACTTTGACGAGGAAATAAACGAGCTTTTGATTGGCCTGTCCTCCCGTGCTGTTCTTAAAGGAATGGCCTTGAAAAAAGGGTATCTGCCCATGGCCCAAGACGCGCGCGAGCGGATTTTAAAGGGAGATACAAGTCTTGAGGAAGTGAGGCGTGTTGTTGATTTAAGAGAGGACACATGACTTTCTATCGGTATAAAGCTCTAGGGAAAGAAGGGGCCCTTCACAAAGGGAAGGTGGATGTTGAGTCCTCTGCGGATCTCAAACGCCATCTTGAAGAGCTGGGATTATCTCTCATTACCTATTCGTCCCAGAGGCGAGAGTTGTCCTCTTTTTTTCCGCACAAAGTGAGGACGCGGGCCTTGATGGATCTGTGCCTTCATTTGGAACAATTTGAAAAGGCTGGCATTCCGCTGAAGGACAGTCTTGAAGACCTTGTCACTGTTCAAGAAGTTCCAAAACTTAAGATCACACTTCTAGAGGTCATCCGTGATGTGGAAAGGGGGATCTTGTTTTCAAAAGCGCTTGCGAAACATCCTCTTGTCTTTGACTCTATTTTTGTAGGGCTTATCGCCGTTGGAGAAAAAACAGGGCGCTTATCCTTCGTTCTTCAGCATCTTGTCCACCACTTGAAATGGCTGGATGAGGTGCAGGCCCAAATTCTTAAAGCCTTTCGATATCCCTTGTTTATGATCATTTTTCTGTTAGCGGCAGTTGTTGTTTTAATGACCGTCTTGGTGCCAGAGCTCGTTGCCTTTATGCAAAGTTTTAGGGGGGAGCTTCCTCTTTCAACCCGATGTCTTCTTGCCGTTTCATCATTTTTATCTCGTTACCTTTTCCTTCTTTTAAGTGGGGTGGTGGGCGGATTCCTCCTCATCTTGGCTGTTTTTAAATTTCACCCTCACGGAGGCTTTTGGAAAAACAACTTGCAAGAGAGGATGCCACTGATTGGGCCTTTAAGGCGCAAACTGGCTATGGCGCGATTTTGCCATCTTTTTGCTGTCATGTTTGGCGGTGGAATTGACATTCTTCACGCTCTTCAGACAGCACGAGAGTCTCTCGGTCCAGGGAGGCTCTCTTCTACTCTTAAGGATGTGGAGAGGTTTGTGCGGGAGGGAAGTGCTCTTTCCAGTGCCTTTGAGAAAGGGGGAGGATTTCCTCCCCTGGTGATTCGGATGATTAAGATGGGGGAGCAAACGAGCTCCCTTCACGTTAATCTTTTGCATGTGAAAGAGTATTTTGACACAACCCTCAAACGCCATGTGGAGCATATGGTGGGTCTTATTGAACCTCTCATGATTTTAACCGTTGGGAGTGTCATGGCGTGGATTGTGTATTCTGTTTTTGTCCCCCTTTATGAGACGTTGGCTCTTATGGATTATTGAGGGGATGAAAGATAAATTTCTTTTATACCTTACGGAGGAAGAGGTCATTCTTTACAAAGGGACCGCTGAAAAGCTTGCAACCTTTAAAGGGTCGTTTGAGGAGAGTGTTCCGGCCCTTGAAACTCATCTTTGCCCAAAAGACTCTCTTTACCTTCTGATTGATCGAAACCAGCAAGATATCCATGAGGAAAAACTACCTCCCCTCTTCTTGTGGGATCGGGCGCGTCTCCTGTTTCATAAAAAACAAAGCTGTTCTTCTCAAGGAGGATACGCAAGCTTTCACTTTTTTAAGCAGGAAGGAGACGTTTACTTAAGATGGGCCCACCTTCCTCAACAGGATCCAATCATTCCTTGGATTGATTTTATTAAGGTGCGTTCAGGACATGTTTTTTTTATCGCTCTTGAAGGAGGGCGTTTTTTAGGGAAGAAACTGCCGTCTTCAAAAGGGTATCGCCTGTTGATTTACGCATCGCCCTCTCAAAAAATGCGGCACGTGGTTTTTAAGGGGAAACACCTTTTGCTCGTCCGCACGTCTCAAGGGGAGGAAGATATGAAAGGGTCGCTTCATTTTCTGAGCCGTACACATGCTGATATTCATGACACCCTTGAGGTGATAAAATGTGAGGCTCAGGAGCTTATAAGCTTTGTGGTTTCTCAAAAAAAATCTTCGTTTCCGCTTTCTTCTTCTGCCTTTTCGAGTTCTCTCTGGATAAGGAAGGGGATGGGGGCGTGTCTTAGCCTCATCTGTCTATGGACAATGATTGAGGGTTATGAAGGATTTATGTTTAAAAGCAAAACCTCCCCTGTCTTATTTGAGGGGGTGTCCTTAATGAAAACGTCTGAGGCACTTACGTCTCGTTTGGAAGGCAAAGATGTTACGCAGCTGCGTAGGGCTCTGGCACACTATGATGAAGTAAAGCCCTATCAAGCAGGCCCTTTGAAAAATATTCAGCAGTTGGCGTCCTTATTAAAAATGTATCCCCTTCGTCTTGAGAGCGTAAGGTGGCATCAGGAACAGCAACTTGAAATTCTGCTGAGCTTTCTCATGGAATCTGTCTCGAAAAAGGCGACACTTGCTACATTTGAAGCTTTTCTCTTGTCAGCCCATGAGCATTTTCCAAAGAGTCATCTTCAGGTTCTGGAAGCGCCTTTTAACAGCAGTCCCCATGAGACGTTTAAAGATTCTCCTGAGGGAGAGCTTCCGCGGGTTCAATTTAAAATTGTGGGCCCATGAGAAGGGAAATTCTCTTGTTCTCAGTATTGATCTGTGTCTCTTGTGCTGGCCTTTGGATGGCTATTAATTTTCGGCAAACACAAGAACGATCCTTTAATCGTGCCGTGGGAGACCGCAGTGCCTTTCAACGAAAAATTCAGACTTTGAAAGAGGATCTTACCTTCCTGGAGTCCCATCAAAAGGACATTGATTTTTTAAAGGAAAAAGGATGGATGTTTCCACAAAATCGCTTGATTGCGGGCGAGTTTTTAGAAAGATTACGGCCTTTGTTAAAAGAGGTTTCTTATCAGTTTGAGCCTGAAAGTGTGAAGGAGTTGAAAGAAAATGTTTCTGTGAAAGTCACGCAGATTTCCTTTGAAACCGGATCGATTCTTGATGTTGAGGTGTATGCCTTCATCGAGGCTCTTTTAAATCAGTTTCCTGGTATTCTTATTCTGCGAGACCTCACCTTAAGACGGCAGGAAGGCGAGCCTCATTATATTCAAGGAACAATTGTCGTTGATTGGGTTGCCATGGGAGGGGAAGTTTAAGATGGGTTTCCTTTGGGTCTGGATTTTCTTTGAAAACGCTTGTGCTTTTGCGGAGATGATGAACGCGCCCCCTTATCCCTCGCTTTTCTTTAAGGATGATGAGATCGCTCGTCTTCATGAGAGTAATCAAGAGACCTGTGGGGCGCTGTCTCTTTCCGCTATTCTCTATTATGACGAAAACCATTGGTCGGCGTGGATAAACGATAAGATTATTCGCCCAGATAATACACAAGACTTGGAGGGGTTTCATATTGAGAAGATCTCTCCTGATGAGGTTGAGTTTTCTCAACGTTCTGCAGAGGGAGAAATCTTAGAGACTTTTAGCTTGCGTCCTTATTAAGGTGACCTGAGCTTTGGATAAGGACTTTCATTTTTTTATTTTATAAACAATATATTATGTCATTGCGAGGAGTGCAGCGACGAAGCAACCCAGGATAAAGAATTTATTCAGAAGGAATGCATCTTTTTATTTTCTAGAAAACTGCTGGGCTTATGTAGATAAAAAAGGCTGCATGTCCTATGGACATGGGTTGTTTGCACTGGGTTGCTTCGTCGCTGCACTCCTCGCAATGACGCTACCTACCTGTCCAAACGGGTTAACATGATAAAAAAGGAGGGATGTCTCCCTCCTTTTAAGTAACTAAGTTCCTAGAAAACCAGCCTAGACCCAATGATAAATGCATTAGCACTATTACTCTTAACGGGAGCTGCAAACTGCGAAGGAGCCAATTGTGCATTCAAACGGTTTGCTTCGGCAGTAGCCGCGGGGTTTTTCATTTGGAAGTGTGCGTATTCAAAATAAATACCCAATCCTGGTGCTAACTTGTGATCAACAGCTGCTGAAACGGCGTTCATTGTGGACTTTTGGCGAATCCGCGGACTGGTTAAGATAGTTGCGGGAGATGGATTGAGAGCCCCCAATGCATTTCTCCATCCGTAATAGTAGCCCGTACTGAACTTTGTGGCGCCCCATGTGTAAGACAGACCTAAATCCAGGAATTGCCCGGCATTAGAGAGATTCTGGCCTCTAAGTTCACGAGAGTTCCCGTTGTTTCCATATTCAATGCTGAATCCTACGTCCGCATAGGAAAAGGTGGCGCCCAAAGCAAAGGATGCTATGTTTTTCCGCTTTGGAGCTGTCAAATATTCAGGGTGCGATTTTGCGAAAATGGATGTGGCAGAAAGAGCCATTTCAAACCCATTGCAAAACTCGTGAATAAAGTTCACACCACTTGCAATGTTGTCTGTGTCAAATGGCTTTTTCTTAGAGCCCCCATAGCTTGTGATCGAATTAATACCGTGTTCTCCTCGATGCTCTGAACGAGGGGTATAGGTTACACCAAGCTGAAGTCCATTCCAACGGGGTGTAAGATAAGTGAGCTTTGTATCTCGGTTGCTATCACCTACAAGATTGGTCGAATGAAGGACGCCGGTTGTAAAGTTAATCACACGCTCGAAGTTTCCGTCCATAAACTCGGTTCCTCCCCATTGGTCCCATCCACCAAAGGCCATTGTGGATGGAACACCATAAGTGTTACCTGCATAAACTTTACCCCACGTCCCTCCCAAAAAGAGATAGGCTTCTCGAGCTGTGTGGTCGCCACTCACGTCTCCGTCGAGGGTAACAACCATACCATATTCCATGCCAGGATCTGTCCTGCCTTCAACGGTGAATTTGATGCGTGTATCATCTACGGTGAAAAGCTGACCGCGGCCATAAGCTTTCCGGTTCCAAGGATTATTTGATGCATCTCCGGGAACAACGATCTGCTTATTATTAAAAAACCAGTTGTTGAAGGACGTCTGACCAGAAATTTTGAGTTGAGGGAGCGCTAGAGTAGGCTTTGAATTACTGACAGCAGCCTGCACAGATGTGCTAAGCAACACACCCCCTAAGAGAACAGCTGAGGTAAGAAGAGTACGGGTCATTTATTCCTCCAAAATATAAAATTTAACTTAAATACACCAAATTAGTCACTCTTTAATTTCCGTCCCCTCCTCTGGAAATCTTGCTAAATTAAACGTGACAAAAACTAGACATACTCCTATAAAGGACAGCTGAGAGGTATTTCTCAATGATTAAATTCCGGCTGAAATAATTTTTAGAATGGGTGTGACGGGTGAGCCACAGTTCTCTATGCTAAGTCTAAATCTTCAGGTTCAAGATGTGCTTTTTTTAGAGGCTCTCAAGGAAATTTTGCCTCAAGCGGGAGTTTCTATAAAAGAAGAAGCGAGCGAATGTGACGGGATTTTATGTGCCTCTTTGCCGCCAGAAAGTTCCCTCCCTTTTTTGAACTTTTCAACCCTTTCTTGGCCTTTGCGTTTTTTTGATCTCTTGTCCCTTTTAAAAAATCTTCCCTACAGTCAAGAGTTGTCTTTTGCTCATTTTTCCTTGGATTTAAGAGAAAGAATTCTTAAGAACATTCGCACTCAAAAAGAGCACCGCCTGACGGGAAAGGAATGTCAGCTGTTGCGTTTTTTTTGTCAAAACAAAGAGCAAGACCTTTCAAAAGACACGCTCTTAAAGGAAATTTGGGAATATCATCCTGACGCTGCAACACATACGCTTGAAACACATATTTATCGATTACGACAAAAATTAGAGGACGATCCTGCTGCCCCTCAACTCCTTCGCAATTGCAAGGATGGCTATGTCTTCAGTGTAGCAGTGTAAATTAAGCAGTTAGCGTCATTGCACTCCTTGCAATGACGTAATATATTGTTTATAAATCAAAAATGAAATCCTCGCCCAAAATTCATGTTATGTAATAGTACCATTCTGCTACACTGCTCTCCTTTTTCTCTCAAAAAATGCCTTTAACAGATGAGCGCACCTTTGTTCTTCCAGGCCGCCTATAATTTCGGGGGAATGGTGGCATGAAGGGGCATTAAAAATCTTGGCTCCGTGATCCACACCTCCCCCTTTGGGATCATAAGCCCCAAAATAAAGGCGACGGATCCTTGCAAAGCTGATGGCTTGGGCGCACATGGGACAGGGCTCAAGGGTGACATACAGATCACAATCCTCAAGCCGGCCTTGTCCTTTTTTTGCACACGCTTGCTGAATGGCTAAAAGTTCGGCATGGGCCGTTGGATCTTGCCGAACTCCCATTTCATTGTGAGCGCTTGAAATGATCTCTCCTGAAAGAGAATCAACAATAACAGCCCCCACGGGGACTTCATCATGGAAGAATGCTTTTTCGGCTTCCTTAAGGGCATCATGGAGAGGGGATTTCTTCATAAAGCGAATTCTAAGTTGTCATAGGTTTGTTTCCAAGTATATTCTCAGAGAAGAGCGTATGAATATCCTTTTGTGTCGTTTACTTTGTGGATCATCGGCCATGTCGACTCACCCATCTCTGACAGAACCTGCTTTTTCTAAACTACGCGCAGCCATTTTCCCTATTCAAAATAGTGAGCTAAAAAAGTTCCTCCCCATGGCGCTTATGATGTTTCTGATTCTTTTTAACTACACCCTGTTGCGTAATACCAAAGATACGCTTGTGGTGACAGCGCCAGGAAGTGGCGCTGAGATCATTTCTTTTATAAAGATATTAGATATCCCGTGTGCGATCCTGTTCTTTCTTATCTACGCTAAACTCAGTAACATCTTAAGCCGACCCACTCTTTTTTATACATGTTTAACGCCGTTTCTTGTGTTTTTTGGCGTTTTTGCGTTCCTTCTGTATCCTCATAAGGATCTTCTTCATCCAAGTGTTGAGTCGGTCTTAGCTCTGCAAGCAACCTATCCCCACCTGAAGTGGTTTATGTCTTTGTATGGGATCTGGTCCTTTGCCCTTTTTTACATCCTCTCAGAATTTTGGGGGAGTATCGTGATCTCCCTTCTCTTCTGGCAATTTGCGAATGAAATTACCAGAACAAGTGAGGCCAAGCGTTTTTACGTGTTCTTTCCTCTTCTGGGTAACTTAGCTCTGGTTACCACAGGAACACTTGGAGAATGGCTCTCTGGAATCAGTCGAGCTTGTGGGGATGGTGATCCTTGGAGTACGATGCTGACCTATACGATCAGTGCTGTGATTATAGCAGGGCTTGGGATTTTATTGATTTACGCTTGGATGGATAAATATGTCCTCACCAATCCTTTGTATTATGAAGAGGCGGGGAGAAAAAACAAAAAAGACAAACCAAAACTCTCTCTTAAAGAAAGCCTCGCTTATCTGTTCTCTTCAAAATACCTTGGATTTATCACGGTTTTGTTATTGAGTTATGGCATTGTCAGCAACTTCATCGATGTGGCTTGGAAGGGCCAGGTGCAAGCCTATTTCCCCAACTCTCATGACTACTTCGAATTTATGTGTCGCTTTTCCTTTTGGACAGGGATGATGACGATCGCCCTTGTTTTTATGACAAAAGGCATTATCAGGCGCTTTGGGTGGTTTACGGGAGCCATTATTACACCCACTGTTTTATTGGTGAGCAGCATCCTCTTCTTTTCCCTGATACTTTTCAGAGAGAGTTTAGATAACAGCGTTACTTTTCTCGGTGTGACGTCTCTTTATTTGGCAGTTATGGTAGGGGCGGTGCAAAACATTTTTAACAAAGCCGCAAAATATTCCCTTTTTGATCCTACTAAAGAAATGGCCTATATCCCTCTTGATCAAGAATTAAAGGTGAAAGGAAAGGCGGCCGTTGATGTGATTGGGGGGCGCTTAGGCAAATCAAGTGGAGGATTTATTCAGTCATTCCTTCTCGTCCTGACCGCAGGCAACTTAATCACCATTGCGCCCTATCTTTTAGGAATTCTTCTTGTTGTGATTTTAGCTTGGATGGGATCTCTAAAGGGTCTTTCGAAGCTTTATAATGAGAAGGTTAAGGGGTGATCAGAGACTCATTTGATTCACAATCCATCCCCCTCCCAAAACGCGTGATCCTTGATAAAAGACACAGGCTTGGCCAGGGGCAACGCCATATTCGGGGGTAAGAAAGGTTACATGGGCGCGCCCATCGGCCTCAAGAGTAACATCTGCTGGGATAGGAGGACGGGTGGAGCGAACCCTCACCTCGCAGCGGACAGGGCCATGTGCTTCTTCTCCCAGCCAATTCACCTCTTTGACCCAAATCTCTGTGCGGGCGAGGGCCTCATAGGGTCCCACAATCACGCGGTGGGTAGTGGGGTCTAGGCGAATGACATAAAGAGGCTCACCGCCACCAATGCCAAGGCCTTTTCGTTGTCCAATTGTGTAATTAATAATACCCTTATGACGTCCTAACACGCGTCCATCCAGATGAACAATCTCGCCGTCTTCTAAAGCGCCGGGGCGTAGTTTTTCAAGAACGCTCACATAAGACCCATTGGGAACAAAGCAAATGTCTTGACTGTCGGGCTTGTCGGCAATCTCAAGCCCAAAGCGGAGCGCGTGAGCCCGCGTTTCTATTTTGGGGAGGCCCCCTAAAGGAAACCTTAAAAAATCTAGCTGATTCTGAGTTGTGGCAAAAAGGAAGTAGCTTTGGTCCCGAGAGGGATCAACGGCGCGGTGGAGCTCAGCTCTTCCCTCTGTTTCAAGGCGCTGCACATAATGGCCTGTAATGAGAGCTTGGGCGCCTAGCTCACGTGCTGTTGTGAGAAGGTCTTTAAATTTCACTTGTTGGTTACAACGCACGCAAGGGATGGGGGTTTCCCCCCTCAAATAGCTGTCCGCGAAATCTTCTATCACAGCTTGGTTAAAACGGGATTCATAATCCAATACATAATGAGGAATGCCGAGCTTATCACACACTTGGCGCGCATCATAAATGTCTTGGCCTGCACAGCAGGCTCCCTTTTTCCCAAGGGCGGCCCCTTGGTCATAAAGCTGCAAGGTCATGCCAATGACTTCAAACCCCGCTTCAACCATGAGGGCTGCTGCAACAGAACTGTCCACGCCCCCCGACATGGCCACAACAATACGTGTGTTGTGAGGGGGTGTGTTAAAATCAGGAAGATTCATTTAATTTACTCTTTACTTAATGAATGGTATTTATGAGGTTTAATACATAGATTTTGCAAGGAAAAAATGCACTACTCTTTGTCATCAACTCTATTTTTGACAAAGGAGGAGAAGCGTAGAGACTATGCGCTTTAACTCATTGTGAATGGAAGTTCGTGTTTTTGTTAATCCCCCCATTGTCATCCCCGCGAAGGCGGGGATCCAGAGAAACGTTAGTTATCTTGTGTTATTGAAAATGATTAACCTCAAAAATGCAGCAAAAGGTCCTCCTTTAAAAAAGTTATTTATTTCAAATACTGACTAGATCCGCGCCTTCGCGGGGATGACACCGGAGGTGAGGAACCACCATGAGACATCTTCATATCAAATGAGTATATGTTTTTTTGATGACATCAACATAGTTGATGACAACCTGGGGACTGCGCTCTTCAAACAGAGAGGAAGGATATCCAAAGTATTAAGTCTTATGAGAAACAGCCCTAACCCTCAAACACCTCCCCATATCCCCCGGGAAGGGCGCGGCGCGCTTTGACGAGCGTGTCGGGACTTAAGGACACGCTATTACAAAAAGCCAGTAAAACCGTGTCATCTCCTAGAATCGCATCCAGAACGCCTCCTAAAAAATCACTGTCGCGAAAGCGACCTTTTAGTTCTTGGGGGGTGATACCGGAGGCCATTAAAAACCGTCCCAAAAGTTCATCATCTTTTGCTAAAAACGCCAAAGCCTGGAGGGCTATGGTTTCTGCTTTTTCTTTGTCCATTCTTACAACCCCTCATCGTTCATAATTATTTTTTTGGCCGCTTCTTCGCATTCTTCAAGTTTTTTTCGAAGACGATGCTCACTGATATCAACCTTAGCGGCTTCAAAATCTTTCAGCACCTTGTGAAGGACATCTTCTTCATGGGTGCGTTGCATATCAACAATAATGATCTCTTCGATATAAAGGTCTGCTTTTTCATCAGTATATCCTAAAAGGCTCACAACCCACAGACCAAAAAGATGGTTGCGCTTGGCATGAACGCGAAAAGTAAGTTCTTCGTCATGAAAATACTTTGTTTCAAAGGAATGTTCTCGGTCCTTAAAGCCATCCCCGGATGAGTGTTCCATCTTTTTAATTTTTTATTTTTGTACATTTTACATCACTTCAGGATAGGATCAATACAAAGTAGAGTTAAAAAGGGTGAAGAGACGTGACCTCCTCAAAAGATAAATTTGATTTTGGATTTGACCAAGTTTCGGCCCCTGAAAAAACAGAAAAAGTAACGCGAGTCTTTGAACGGGTGTCCTCTCGTTATGACGTCATGAATGATGTGATGAGCTTTGGGATTCACCGGTTGTGGAAAAAGTGGTTTGTAGAAAGCCTCCCCTTACACCAAAATGGGGTCTACCTGGATGTGGCTGGAGGAACAGGAGATATTGCAGCTTCCCTGTCTAATCGCTTGACCCGTTTTGGCATTCAGGCCCAAATCCTTGTGTGCGATATCAACCCTGCCATGATAGCTGTGGGACAGAAGAAGTTCCCTCATCTTACCTGGGCCTGTGGGAGTGCAGAGTCGCTCCCTTTTCCTGATCATTCCGTGGATGTAATTACCATTGCCTTTGGCTTGAGGAATGTGACGCACCGAGACAAAGCTTTGGCTGAATTCTATCGTGTCCTTAAGCCCGGAGGAAAAATGGCGTGCCTTGAATTTAGCCAACCCGCGCGGCCTCTCCAAAAGCTGTATGACCTTTATTCCTTTCATATCATCCCTAAAATGGGAGAAGTGATTGCGCAGGATAGGGAGGCTTATCAATATTTATCGGAAAGTATTCGCACCTTCCTCACGCGAGAAGAGCTACTTGCTTTGATGAAAAGTGTAGGATTTACGAGAACAAAATATGACACTTTTACGGGCGGCGTCGTGGCCCTTCATACGGGGTATAAACTGTAGAGAGAAAAAACTTCTAAGCCCCACAAGGGGACTTAGATGGTTTTTAAGAAGCACCGTTTACTATACTCTCTTACTCATTGTCAGCGCAAACTCGCTCAGCTGTAACAACATAGTTGATAACCATATCTCCTTCCACCTTCAATTTATGTTTACGACGTAACTTCTATGAGAGTGAGGAGGCAAGTTTAGGAGGATGAGAGAGAAATGAATGAGAGGACGCGGGGATGAGTTAAAACGTCTATTCTCAAGTATGATTCTCCTCCCTTGACAAGGTCCTGGGGTTTGTGAGGTGGCCCTGTTCCATTCAGGTCTTGAAGTTTTCTCACAAAAAAGAGTAGGGTGAGCCGATTGAAGGAAAAAATTCATGACGCTTCGTGTTGGTTCAGTTGAGTTACAAGATCGGGTTATTTTAGCGCCTATGTCAGGCGTCACCGACATGCCATTCCGCCGCCTTGTGAAACGGCAGGGGGCTGGCCTTGTCATTTCTGAAATGATTGCGAGTCAAGCCATGATTCGTCAAACTCGCCAATCCCTCTTGATGGCAACCCATACTTCTGAAGAATACCCCATGGCTGTTCAATTGGCGGGGTGCGATCCTCATGTCATGGCAGAAGCCGCAAAGCTTAACGTGGATAGAGGGGCTACCATTATTGATATTAATATGGGGTGCCCTGTTAAAAAAGTTGTGGGAGGGAACGCAGGGTCTGCCTTGATGCGCGATGAGGTGCATGCGGGAAAAATCTTGGAAGCGACGGTGAAGGCCGTTACAATTCCGGTTACTCTTAAGATGCGTACAGGATGGGATGATCAAAGTCGTAATGCGCCGCGTCTTGCTAAAATCGCAGAAGAAGCGGGCATTCAAATGATAACTATTCATGGACGAACCCGGTGTCAGCTTTACACGGGTAGGTCTGATTGGGCGTTTATTCGTCAAGTTAAAGAAGCTATTAACCTTCCTGTTATTGGGAATGGAGATGTGGTTACTGTTGAGAATGCGAAAGAGCTTTTAGATGTGTCAGGGGCGGATGGTGTGATGATTGGCCGAGGGGCTTACGGGCGTCCTTGGTTTTTAAATCAGGTAAGCCATTTTCTTAAAACTGGAACCAAACTTCCAGACCCTCCTTTGTTAGATCAAAAAAACCTTGTCTTAGAACATTTTCAAGATATGTTGTCCCATTATGGAGAGCATACAGGGCTTCTTATGGCACGTAAGCATATTGGGTGGTACAGTAAAGGCCTTGCAGGATCCGCTGAATTTCGAGTAGCTATTAATCAAGCAACAACTGCCCAAGAGGTTGAAAATATTATTCGTCCTTTTTATGAGAAACAATTTGAGACAAAGCCTTTATGAATGACTTTAATAAACAGCTCTATTCTCTTGGTCTCCAAGGCGTTATTGAGCGGTATTTATCCCACTTTTTTGATCTTCATGGAAATATTTTACCTGCGGATGGGTTGTATCATTGTTTGATTAAGGAAATGGAGAAACCTTTAATTGAAGTTTCTTTAAGGCGACTTAAGGGAAATCAAGTTCAAGTTGCAAAGCTTTTAGGAATTAATCGCAATACCTTAAGAAGAAAAATTCGAGAGTTGAATATCTCTCTGGATATGCTCGGTGATAATGCTCAAAGAAGCCTTTGATCATTTGAAAGAATGGGCGATTCAACGGCAGATGGGTCGTAAGCTCCTTATTCTTTTAGTTGCGGGTTCAATTATTTCAGTGATTGCAACGTATGTCACTCTGACAAACTCGCCTCCTTTTCTGAAAAATAAAAATTTCTTAATTTTTCTCTTAAGTCTTGATTTTGTTCTTTTATTAACATTGGCGGCAATTGTTGCCAAAAACATAACGGCTCTTTGGGTAGCGCGAAAAAGTGATCAAGCCGGGGCTAAGCTTCATGGGCGTATCGTTGCTATTTTTACTCTTTTGGCGATTGTGCCGACCATTCTCGTGGCAAGTTTTTCAACCATATTTTTCAACATCGTTATTCAAAGTTGGTTTAACCAACGTGTGGAAACAGCCATTGGGGAGTCCATTGCTATTGCAGGGGCTTACTTGGGGGAACATCAACAGGTCATTAGTGCCAATGCACAAGCTATGGCTGCAGAGCTCGCGCCTCTGATGATCCAATATTCTACGCCTGATCCAGAAGTATTGGACCACAAACTTACGGATCAAACACAAATGCGGTCCCTTGATGAAGCCATTGTTTTTAATGATAAAATGCAAGTTTTTGGGAGGTCTCGTTTTTCGTTTTCTTTGGACTTTGAGACTATTTCACCAAGCGATCTTGCCCGCGCAAAAGATACTCCTGTGATCTATACGAACGAGGAAAATGACCGCGTGCGAGCGCTTGTGGCCATTAATCCTTTGACACACACGTACTTGCTGGTTGGCAGACAAGTTTCTCCTACGGTTTTAAGTCGTATTGAGCATGCTGAAAAAGCAGCGCAAGAATATGCTCGTCTTGAATCTGAAGGGGCAAGCCTTGCTCTTAAGTTTGCGCTTATCTTTGTGGGGATTGCTGTTTTATTGCTTCTTGCGGCGGTTCTTGGAGGACTTATTTTTGCTAATAAACTTGCACGGCCCATGCGACGGTTAATCCAAGCGTCTGAGGAAGTATCGAGAGGAAATCTTTCTGTCTATATCCCTGAAGAGGAAGGAAATGAGGAGTTTTCCTCGCTGATTTCTTCTTACAATCGGATGACAACCCAACTTGATTCACAACGAGAACAACTCGATGGAAGGCGTCGCTTTACAGAAGCTGTTCTAAGCGGTGTGTCGGCAGGGGTGATTGGCTTAGATGCAAAGGGAAAAATTAACCTGCCCAATCAATCTGCGAGTAAGCTCTTAGGTATTGATTTAATGAATAAAATCGGGAAGAAATTGACGGAGGTTATTCCTGAAATGGCGCCCCTTTTTAAAGAAATTAAGGAAATAAAGGCTCATTTTATCGAAAAACAAGTCATTTTTAATCAAAAAGGACATGGGTACACATTTTTTGTTCGTATTTCTTTGGAAAAACAAAATAATAAAGTGATGGGCTATGTTGTAACATTTGATGATATTACTCAATTACAAGCGGCTCAACGAAAAGCAGCTTGGTCAGATATGGGGCGCCGCGTCGCGCATGAAATTAAAAATCCCCTTACTCCTATTCGCCTGTCAGCTGAACGATTAAAGCGCCGGTATTCAAAGCAAATTACGCAAGATCCGGAAACGTTTCAGAGTTGCGTGGATACAATTATTCGTCAGGTTGATAATATTGGCCAGTTGGTAAGCGAGTTTTCTTCCTTTGCCCGTATGCCAGCGCCTGATATAAAGCCTGAAGATTTTGTGCAGATCTGTAAAGAAGAAGTCTTTCTTCAGCAGCATGCCCACCATGATTTAAAAATTAAGTTTATTCCCTCTTCTAAGAGTCTCCCTTTCGCGTGTGATCGAGGACAAATGGGTCAAGTCCTGACCAATCTCATTCAAAATGCTGTCCAAGCGATAGAAGCAAAAACGCCTTCTTTTGGCCATGTAGAGGTGGCTTTACAAAGTGAAGGGCAGAAAATTATTTTAAGCGTCTCAGATAATGGAATTGGGCTTCCCTCAGAAAATCGAGATCGTCTGACGGAACCTTATGTTACATTTCGTGAAAAAGGAACAGGACTAGGGCTTGCGATTGTGAAGAAAATCATAGAAGATCATGGAGGCGTTTTGACGCTTCAAGATCGTCCAGGGGGAGGCACGGTGGTTCAAATTGTGTTTATGCGGGTAAGTATGGCACAACCTATTGCAAGTTAAGGAATATTAAAATGAGTCTAGATATTCTAATTGTAGATGATGAACCAGACATTAGAGAGCTTGTGTCTGGCATTCTTTCCGATGAAGGATTTACAACACGGGTGGCCGCTACAGGCGAAAAAGCCCTAGAGGAAATTTCACTTCGTCAGCCCAATCTCTTAATTCTTGATGTATGGCTTGGAGACCCTAAATATGATGGGTTAAAGATTCTAGAGCTCATCAAAAAATCAAATCCCGATCTTCCCATTCTCATGATTAGTGGGCATGGGACTGTAGAAACGGCCGTGAATGCAATTAAATTAGGAGCCTATGACTTTATTGAAAAACCCTTCAAAACAGATCGTTTGTTGCTGGTTGTTTCTCGAGCCATAGAAGCCGCGGCCTTGCGGAAAGAAAATCGCCACCTTAAGGAGGGAGCTTTTCCTCCTCAAATGATTGGGGTCTCGTCTGCACTCCAAAGTGTTCGTAAAACCATTGACAAAGTTGCTCCTGCAAATAGTCGTATTTTGATGATGGGGCCAGCTGGTGTTGGTAAGGAGCTTGCGGCTCGTGAAATTCATGCTAAATCCAAACGAGCTGCGGGGCCTTTTCTTGTACTGCATTGCTTAATGGATTCTGAGAGTTCTCTAGATGACTTGCTTTTTGGAATAGAAGAAACGGCCGATTCTTCCCGTAAACTTGGTCTTCTTGAGCTGGCGCATGGGGGGACCCTTTTTCTTGACGAAGTCACAGAGCTGCCCCTTGAAAGCCAAGCAAAATTGGTGCGTTTTCTTCACGAACATTCTTTTAAGCGTCGAGGAGGACATCAAAAAGTAACTGTTGATGTGCGCATTCTTGCAGCAACCAAACATGATATTAAGATATCCATTGATGCAGGCCTTTTTCGTGAAGACCTTTATTATCGTCTGAACGTTGTGACCCTTTCCCTTCCTCCGATAAAAGACCGTCTTGAAGATATTCCCGAGCTTGTGGCTTATTTTGTGGAGCGTCTTTCTAAACAAGCGGGTGTTCCAAAGCGCTATTTTTCAGAGGCTGCTCTTGCGTTGATGAAAACTTATAAGTGGCCAGGGAATGTTCATGAATTGCGTAACGTTGTTGAAAGAGCGCTCATTCTCTCGCCTGCAGCAAATGATGCTGCTGTGACTCCAGATGAGCTTCCTCCGGAGGTGAGGGGAGACGTCGCCTCCTCATCGTCACAAAATACAACTGATTTTTTATCTATGTCCCTAAGAGAAGCGCGCGAATATTTTGAGCGGGAATATTTGTTGGCTCAAGTGCAAAAATTTGCAGGAAACATCTCTCGAACAGCCACTTTTGTTGGAATGGAACGCTCCGCTCTTCACCGTAAACTCCGCCAGCTTCAGGTGGAAAGAAAAAAAGTGAGCGGAGAGGAATGAGAGGGGCTCTTTAACCTCAATTTTGGATAAGAAAAAAATATTCCCATTTTGTCATCCTTGACTTAGAAATTCTTGCCCCCGACTTGATCGGCGGCTTTAGAGTTTCTTAGGTCAAGGATGACAAGGAAGAGATTTGCTCCTTATCCATAACTGAGACTCCTTACTTTTCCTATGCTCCGCTGCTTACGCTTTTAGAATTTTTTGGCTCTTTGGGAGCGTAAATGAAAAGAGGGGCGGCATTATTCTGAATAACTTCCTCGTTTATCACAATTTCATTCACGTTTTCTAAAGTGGGCAGCTCGAACATCGTATCTAAAAGGATACCCTCGAGAATAGAGCGCAATCCGCGAGCGCCTGTTTTACGCTCAACAGCTTTTTGAGCAATGGCTTTGAGAGCGCCCTCTGTAAAGGTAAGCTCTACGGCTTCCATGTTAAAGAGACGGCGGTATTGCTTGATGAGGGCATTTTTTGGCTCTGTGAGGATTTGAATAAACGCGTCTTCATCTAAATCGGTTAAGGTAGCAATAACAGGGAGTCGTCCGATAAACTCAGGAATAAGGCCAAATTTTAATAAATCTTCTGTTTCTAAATCTTGAAGAATTTCACCGGCTCGCCTATCTTCAGGGCTACGCACATCAGCACCGAACCCAATAGAAGACCCTCTCCCGCGTGTGGCAATAATTTTTTCAATGCCTGCAAAAGCTCCGCCACAAATAAAGAGGATATTAGTTGTGTCAACTTGTAAAAACTCTTGTTGAGGGTGCTTGCGTCCTCCTTGAGGGGGGACAGAGGCAATGGTGCCTTCCATAATTTTAAGAAGGGCCTGTTGAACGCCTTCTCCGGAGACATCTCGCGTAATGGAAGGGTTGTCTGATTTGCGGGAGATTTTATCAACTTCGTCAATATAGACGATCCCTCGCTGGGCTTTTTCCACATTATAGTCCGCGGCTTGTAGGAGCTTCAGGATGATGTTTTCTACATCTTCTCCCACATAGCCTGCTTCCGTGAGCGTCGTGGCATCTGCCATTGTGAAAGGCACATCAATAATACGAGCCAATGTTTGCGCTAGAAGAGTTTTTCCACACCCTGTTGGACCCACCAACAGAATGTTAGACTTAGACAGTTCTACATCATCGGAACGATTCCCATGTTCGAGCCGTTTGTAGTGGTTATGAACGGCAACAGATAATACTTTTTTAGCATTATTTTGACCAATGACGTAATCATTGAGAACATCAAAGATTTGCTTGGGAGCGGGGACACCGTCAGGAGAGCGAAGGAGCGGGCCTTTATTCTCTTCCTTGATAATATCCATGCATAAATCAACGCATTCATTGCAGATAAAAACGGAAGGTCCTGCAATTAGTTTGCGAACTTCATGTTGGCTTTTGCCACAGAATGAGCAATAGAGAGGACCTCTTGGATCTTCACCGGTTGTTTTTGTCATGGCTCACTCCTTTGCTCATTTCCCTACTTTTAGAATCGCATTAATCTATCAAAAAAAGGTTAAAAAATTGGCAAGAAAAAGTTCTTTATACACTTTTTCGCACCTCTGAGGGAGTGGGTCTATGCGTCACCACGTCATCGATAAGGCCAAATTCTTGGGCAGCTGGGGCCGTCATAAAATTATCTCGATCCAGTGCTTTTTCTATTTTTTCAAGGGGTTGTCCTGTGCACTCTGCATAAATTCTATTAAGGCGGGCCCTAATTTCTAAAATTTCACGGGCATGAATTTCTATATCAGCAGCTTGTCCTTGAAATCCCCCTAAAGGTTGATGGAGCATGACGCGGGCATTTGGCAAACAAAAGCGTTTTCCCTTAGCTCCAGCGGTGAGCAAGAAAGATCCCATGGAGGCGGCTTGCCCAAAACAAAGGGTTGAGACATCGGGTCTGATATAGTTCATGGTGTCATAAATGGCAAAACCAGAGGTGACGACCCCCCCAGGAGAATTAATATAAAGGTGAACGTCTTTATTGGGATTTTCGGACTCTAAAAAGAGGAGTTGGGCGCACACAAGGCTAGACACGCCATCATCAATGGGCCCGTTGAGAAAGATAATTCTCTCCTTTAAAAGGCGTGAAAAAATATCAAAAGACCGCTCCCCGCGCGCTGTTTGCTCGACGACAATGGGGACTAAGTTATTCATTTGTATGTCCATGGTGTACCTTTATTTTTGCTTCTTTGGCTTTTTTGGTGTCGTAGAAATCTTTTTTTCCGCTTCTTCTTCTTCGCGGAGTAGAATTTTTTCTAACTCTTCTGGTGTAGCAGAAATTTCCTTAATTTTTGATTGATCTAAAATAAAATCGACTACCTTGTTTTCAAATAGAGGGGCGCGAAGCGTTGCCAGTGCGGATTCATTATTGCGATAGAAATCAAAAACTTCTCGCTCTTGGCCGGGAAATTCTCGCGCACGATTCATCAGAGCTTCTCCTAATTCATCGTTGGAAACATTGATTTTATTGCGATTTCCAATTTCTGCGAGAAGGATTCCTAGGCGTACACGTCTTTCAGCAATGACGTGATAGTCTTTACGAAGATCCTCTTCTGATTTTCCTGTAGCGTCTTTAAAGGTTTTACCATCGATGTTTGCGGCTTGACTCTGATCTATTCCCAGCTCGCGCAAAAGTTGGGACCATATGTTGTCAAACTCCAGATCAATCATCCTTTGAGGGACCTCAAAGGTGAATCTTTCTGCCAATGCATCGAGAACATGGCGCTTTGTATTAAGAAAGCTTTGAGCCAGGTAATCTTTTGACAGGTTTTCTTGGATCGCAGCTTCCATGTCTTTAAGAGATTTAAATCCAAGTTTTTCAGCGAGAGCTGCGTCAATAGCAACAGGGGGTAATTCATGAATATCTTTGATGGTCACATCAAAACGCGCTGGTTTGTCTGCATAGCGTTCTTCATGATATTCCTTTGGAAAGGTAACGTTTACCTTCACCTGCATTCCTTTGTCGTGGCCGACCAGCTGGTCTTCAAAGCCTGGAATAAAAGAGTTTGAACCAAGTTCGAGGGGGTAATCTTGACCTTCTCCTCCTTCGATAGAGTCTTCCCCGATGAATCCTTTAAAGTCAATGATGACGATGTCACCCTTCTTTGATTTACGGGGCTTTTGGAGAGGTTGACTTTCACGATGGCGTTTTGCCAGATTTGTTAGAACATCCGATACTTGTTCGGAGGGAATGCTTACAACATATTTTTCAAAAGAGAAGCCATCAAGCTTAATCTCTTCGATGACGGGAAGAACTTCCAGATCCATGTGAAAAGTGAGTTCTTTTCCTTCTTCATAGGAGGTAAGCGTAACGTTTGGTTTTAAAGCGAGTTTGAGATTATGGTCTTTGACCGTTTGTTTGACGGCCTTATCAACACAGTTTTCGATCACATCTCGAAGAGCGTCTGTTTGATAACGCTGCTTTAAAAGAGGGAGAGGAACCTTTCCTGGTCGGAAGCCTGGGATTTTAACACGTTTACCAATGACCTCAAGGCGTGTCACTAGGTGAGAGTTCATATCCTTTGCAGGGATCGTAATGTCAAACTCTCGCTTTAGACCTTGGTTGAGGGTTTCTATAATTTGCATGATTCTTGTCTCGCTCGCTTAAATTCCATGAAAAGTCTATGAAAACCTTAATGATTCTTTTTCTTTTTGTACAGTGCTTTTGGTGCGGGCGAAGGGACTTGAACCCCCACGGCTTGCGCCACCAGATCCTAAGTCTGGCGTGTCTACCAATTCCACCACGCCCGCTTGGTAGTAGTCAGTTGTCAGTAATCAGTTGTCAGATTGAAAAAGAAGCATCCTCTGATCACTAACCACTGATAACTGACTACTCCTATAGCATAGCCCTTTGTAATTGAAAACGTGGTTTAAAAGAAAATGATATCCCTTCATAGGCTTACTTTAAGGCAAATATGTGCAGCTAAGTCTTACTAAGTCAGAGGAATGATCCACATGAAGAGTTGATAAGGTATGCCCATAGGTATAGGCGAGGCTAACAAATATGAATGTAATTGTAAGAAATGGTAAGACTTGGCTTAGTACATTAAGAACATCCTTCAGGTGGTTTTTGGTCATGATATGTCTCCCTTTTATAAGTTTTATCTTTTGGAGGGGGCATTATCGCGAGAAAGACTTACTAAAATATTAACGAGAAGGTAAAGAGTTGTGGATAACTCGTGTTTGAGCGGAGTCTTTTTTAACTTTATGTGAGGGAGAGACTTAAGCTTGTGAGATTAATCTTCTGACCTTTTCTCCGCCCTTAATCCTGTATGAAGCAGTAGGGGCGCTGAAACCGTAATCGAAGAGATGGTTCCTGCGGTGATGCCCACAATGATGGGAAGACTAAAGGCTGCAATGACAGGTCCTCCAAAGAAATAAAGGCCGAGGAGGGACAAAAGAGTTGTTGTTGAGGTTAAGATCGTGCGTGAAAGAGTCTCGTTAATACTGAGATTAATGAGTTCGCCCAGAGGTAGTTTTTTAAACTTTCGCAAGTTTTCTCGGATGCGGTCGTAAATGACCACTGTATCATTAATGGAATAGGTCACCGTAATGAGGACAGCAATAATGGTTGTTTCATTAAACTCGAGTTGAAAAAGGGCAAAAAGTCCAAGGACAATCAAGGAATCGTGCGCGAGGGTAATGAAGGAACACACACCAAACTGCCATTCAAAACGAAACCAGATATAAGCCAGCATGGCAACCAAGGCCCATAAAACGGCATAAATGCCATTACGGATTAAGTCAGCACTGACCTTTGGACCGACTGTTTCAACGCGTCTGTAATCAACACTTGTTCCAAGCTTGTCTTTAATTTTAGCAAGGGCTGTGAGCTGTTCCTCGTCCCCCCCGGGTTGACGCTCTACTCGAATGAGAATGTCATTGGGAGATCCAAATTCTTGAAGAGTCACTTCTCCCATCACAACGCTGCTCAGGTCAGCGCGAAGTTTTGCAATGTCGGTGATGGATTCATGGGTGCGAATTTCAAGGAGAAGGCCTCCCTTGAAATCAATGCCATAATTAAACCCTTGGATGAAAATTGAGCCTAAGCAGAGAACAGCAACGGCTATAAGAATACTAAAGATGATGTTCTTTTTCCCAACGATGTCAAATTTTGTATTATATGGAATAATCTGGAGTCCCATGAAAACCTCTCTTTAAAGGGGAAGATGGGTGGAGCGCGTCAGGCGCAACCACCAAGCTATAATTTGCTTCGTTAAGGTAATGGCTGTGAACATAGAGACGATAATACCGATGGCTGTTGTGACTGCAAATCCACGGGTGGGGCCGGTCCCAAAGTGATACAAAAGGCCGACGCCAATCAATGTGGTCAAGTTCGAGTCAATAATCGTTGTCATCGCCCGGTTGTACCCCGCATCAATGGCGCTGAGCATTTTTCGACCCAAACGGAGTTCTTCCTTAATACGCTCATTAATCAAAACGTTCGCATCGACAGCCATTCCGATCGTAAGGGCAATACCAGCAATTCCAGGCAAAGTCAGGGTTGCTTGCGCTACGGAGAGAGCTGCAAACAAAAGGATCAGATTGAAGATAACAGCAATATTGGCAATGGCTCCAAAAAAAGAATAGGCAATGAACATAAAGGCCATAACCAAGAGAATGGCGATAATAGTTGCTCGTTCACCCGCCAAAATGGAGTCAGCCCCAAGTCCTGGACCGACCGTACGCTCTTCAAGAACCTTAAGGGGAGCAGGAAGGGCGCCGGCACGCATAAGAAGGGCTAAGTCTTGGGCTTCTTGGACAGTAAAGGATCCTGAAATTTGACCTGTGCCCCCCAAGATAGGGGAGTTGATGCGGGGAGCACTAATGACTTTGTCATCTAGAATAATAGCAAAGAGTTTTCCCACATTATTTTTGGTAGCATCCCCAAACTTTTTTCCTCCGAGACTATCAAATTTAAAGGATACGATCGGGCGGTTGTATTCATCAAAGCTAGGTTGCGCATCAACAAGGCTTTCACCACTCACAATGACTTGTTTTTTGACAGCATAATAGTTGATCTGTCCATTGTGCTCTTCGGCCAGTACATCATTACCGGGGGTGGGTTTTGTGGGGTCAGCGGCAACAGAGGTGTCCACAAATCGGAACTGAAGTTTTGCTGTTTGCCCCAACAAGCTTTTGATACGGGTTGGATCTTGAAGACCAGGTAATTGAACCAGGATGCGGTCATCTCCCTGTTGTTGAATAAAAGGTTCGGCTGTTCCTGTTTCATCCACACGACGGCGGATAATCTCAATAGACTGAGCCAGCGCAGATTTTCTTCTCTCCCTTATGGTGGCTTCATTTAAAGTAAAGGTGAGCTGACCGTCAGGCGTTGAGGCGATTTGAAGAGTCTGATCAGTTTGTGTGATGAGATCAGTGGCTTTTTTAACATCCGCTGGATCCCGTAAGATAAGGGTCACAAAATCTTTTTTTGCGGAAAGTCCTGTATAGCCAATGCGTTCTTTGCGCAATGTCGTGCGAATCGCATCTGAAAGGGTATTCATTTGTTCTTGAAGGGCCGCTTCGAAGTCAACTTCCAAAAGCAAGTGAGCGCCTCCTTGTAAATCAAGACCAAGGACGAGGGTGTTCTTTGGGAACCAGCCTGGAAAGCTTTCTAATTGCTTTTTTGTGAAGAAATTAGGGCTGACAAAGATAATGCCCAGAAGGCATACACCTATCACCAGAATTGTTTTCCATAAGGGGATGTGGATCATGGTAGGGATTCGCTTTTATTTATGTTCAATTTTTCTTAAGTATACAAGAGATCTCCAGACGTCATTGCGAGCGTAGCGAAGCAATCCAAGATGTTTTCTGGGTTGCTTCGGGAGCAAGGCTCCCTCGCAATGACGATAAAAACTACCCTCTCTTGTTTTTATTCACCGCTGACTTTTTAGCTGTTGCTTTTTTTGCCATGGGTGTTTTCTTTGTAGGGGATATCACTGCTTCAGGGGCCTCTGGAGCGGGTTCTGTTTTTGACAGAAGGTCAGAAATCATGGAACGTGCCACTCTTACGCGTACATTCTCTGCAATTTCAACTTGGACTTCTTGGTCATTCACAACTTTCGTAATAATGCCGATGAGCCCTCCGCTCGTGATAATACGATCGCCTCGCCTTAAGGACAAAAGCATCGTCCTTTGTTGTTGTGCTTTCTTTTGTTGGGGGCGAATAAGGAAAAAATAGAAAACAACAAATATAAGAACGAGGGGAAGAATAGACATGAAGTCAAATCCAGCAATGGATCCGACGGATTGGGCATAAGCGTCTTCTAGCATAAGGTCCTCTTTAGTTAGGGGGTATTATTTTGTCTTTCTTTTATGACTCAAGTTTACTCAAAGGATCAACGGCCTTTTTTACCATTCTAATTTCAAAATGCAATTGTGGCACTTTTGCATCGCCTGTTTTCCCTGACTTTGCAATCGACTGGCCTTGTTTTACTTTATCTCCTTTTTTGACGAGAAACTCAGACAGATAGGCGTAAACTGTTGTCCACCCCTCTTTGTGTTTGATAAGGAGCAAGTTTCCAAACCCTTTAAGTTCGCTTCCTGCATACATGACTTCACCCCCAGCAGAGGCGTTTACGGAAGTGTCTTCGGGCACCTCGATATTAATTCCATCATTTTTTCCAGCGCTAAATTTGCTAATAACTTTGCCTTGCACAGGCCAGACAAAGGCGATTTCCTTTACTTCTTCCTTTTTTGGAGGAGAGGGTTCTTTCTTCTGTTCTTTCTGAGAAATTTTTTTCTCTTCTTTTTCTGTGGGCTTTTTTTCTGGCTTTTTTGTTGTTTTTTTAGGCTTTTCTTTCAGAGGCTCCTCTTCGATCAGGAGGTCTCCTCCGATGGGAGCTCCTTCATTTTTTTGTGCTAAGTTGCCCATTAGCATGGGTTTTGTGGGAGGAGCTACTCCTTTTTCCTGGGCTATTTCTGCGACAAGGTCGTCTGGCAGAGAGGATCCAAAGGGTTCTTGTATAGCTGTTCCTTTTCCTTGAAGAGGAGCTGTCTTAATTGAGGGAAGAGGAGCAAGAGAGGACGTGACAATTGCTGGGGATTCTGGGGTAAGGCCTTCCGCCAGAGAGTCTGTGTCATGAGGGGGAATGGAAAGAGCATCGCCTGGTCTTACAAAATAAGGGGAGCCAATCCTATTTTCTTGTGCGAGCACATCAACTTTAACACCGTACTCTTCAGCAATAGTTTGGAGGCTTTCTCCAGCGCCGACAATGTGCTCTCCTAAAGTCGGAACAATAAGCATTTGCCCCGGAATCAGGACATAAGGAGCCCTCAAGTTATTAGCCGCAATAATTGTACGCGTGGGGATGCCATTATTATAAGCAATACTATAGACAGTGTCCTCGGGTCCCACCACCACTTGCTTGACCGGGGCGGCGAAGAGGGGCGTACTTGTGATCAGAGCATAACAGAGCAGTAAAGTCTTTTTCATAGGGTCACCTTTGTCCTTTGATGAGAGTCTCGCCTCCCATATAAGGTCTTAATACATCAGGAATGACAACAGATCCATCCTCTTGTTGATAATTTTCTAAAACAGCCACCAATGTGCGCCCCACGGCAAGCCCCGATCCGTTAAGGGTATGAACAAGATGTATTTTCTTGTCCTCATCTCGGAAACGCGCATTCATGCGGCGTGCGGGATAATCTCCAAAATTAGAGCAGCTTGAAATTTCTCGATAGGCGTTCTGCCCCGGGAGCCAGACCTCAATATCATAGGTTTTGCGGGAGCATAATCCCATGTCTCCGGTGCACAAAACGACGATGCGGTAATGGATGTTAAGGCGCTCTAAAATGGATTGGGCCGCGCTTAGCATCCGCTGATGTTCAGCTTCTGATGTGGAGGGAGTGGTGACACTGACAAGCTCTACCTTATGGAATTGATGGAGACGAATCATCCCCCGGGTATCTTTGCCAGCAGAGCCCGCCTCTGAGCGGAAACAAGGGGTGTGGGCTACGAATCTCAAAGGAAGCTGGGCATTTTCCAAAATTTCCTCTGCTACAAGATTTGTTAAAGGAACTTCGGCAGTGGGGATAAGCCAATAGTCGTTGGTGGTAACAAAGGCATCTTCCTCGAATTTTGGCAGCTGTCCTGCGCCATACATGGCTTGGGTGCGCACAAGATAAGGGGGTGAAACTTCCACATAACCATATTCACGCGTATGCGTATCTAACATAAAGGCGGCCAAAGCGCGTTCAAGACGTGCCAATTCTCCCTTAAGCACCACAAAGCGGGCCCCAGAAATTTTAGCACCCTCTTCAAAACTCATGAGCCTCATGGCTTCCCCGATATCAAAGTGCTGCTGGGGTGTGAAAGAAAAAGAAGGTTTTTCTCCCCAGGTGCGGACTTCTACATTGTCTTTCTCACTGGTTCCTAAAGGAACGTCGGTGGCAGGAATGTTAGGAATAAGAGCTAGGGTGTGTGTGAGTTGGTCCTCAAGGGCTTTGAGAGACTCTTCGGCTTGAGGAAGCTTGTCTCGCAAAAGAGAAGCCTCTTCCATAAGAGCGTCTGCATCGCCTCCCGTTCGTTTAATCTCTCCAATTTGCTTGGCCAAAAGATTGCGGCGCGTTTGCATCTCTTGAACTGATTGAATGGCGGCGCGGCGGTCTTCATCAAGGGAAATAAGGAAGAACGCCTTCGCTTCCTTGCCGCGATTTTTTAAAGCTGTATCAAACGCCTCTGGGTTTTCGCGAATCCATTTTATATCAAGCATGTGGGTAATCCTTTTTTTAATTTCGTATACAATAGCCCAGAAGTTGCCTCAGTGACCTCTTAGAAGAATTTTTCATCATATAAATAGAAAATTCCATTTTAAGTTCCTTTGGATAAAAGACCCTCGATTTAAGAAATGCTAGGCCCCGTGAACAAAATTTTATAATACTGCTCTTAGCTGTCATCCTTGCGTTAGAAGCCCCTGTTTTGCGGAGCAAAACTTAGGACTTCTTACGCGAGGATCTTCTAGCAATTCACAAGATCCTTGCTTAAGAAGAGCTAGAATTTTCTTCGAAAATTAAGCACTTCTAACGCAAGGATGACAAGCTCTTTTAATTTTGTTCATGGAGCCTAATATTTTCCTACAGAAAACAAAGCATTTCTAGATCGAGGATGACAAACTATAGCTAAGTTTGCAATTTCCTAAAAAGCAATTCAATTCTTTTTATAAACTTTTACCAAACCTATGGAAATTTCATAGAGGGCATAAAGGGGAATGATCAAACTAAGAGGGCTGATGATATCCGGTGGCGTAATAATAGCGGCGATCACCACAATGATGAGAAAGGCATATTTGCGATTCCGTTTCAGAGCCTCAAGGCTTAAGACGCCTATTTTAGAGAGACTTAAGATAACAAGAGGAAGCTGAAAGCAAAGGCCGAAGGCAAGAATAAGCTTAAGAATAAGGGCGAGATACTCACTCATGCGGGCTTCCAATTGCAAGGATAATCCATGGGGAGACGGAGGCATCTCAAAGCTGAGAAAAAATGTCCAGGCCCAGGGGCAGACGCCGTAATAGGCAAGGCTAGCCCCCATCACAAACAGCAAAGGGCTTGCGATAAGGACGGGCCAAAATGTTTTTTTCTCGTGATCATACAGTCCAGGTCCTATAAAAAGCCACGCTTGCCAAAGGATAAAAGGGAAGCTGATCATAAACCCACTAAAGAGGGAGATTTTGAGGTAGGTAAGAAAAGCTTCTGTAAGGCCTGTATAAATAAGGCGCCGTCCTTCCTCTTCTCCCATGGCGCGCCAGAGGGGCTCTGTTAAAAATTGAAAAATAGAAGAAGAAAAGGGATAGCTTGCGGCCACGCCCGCACTAAGCGCTAAAACAGCATAGATGAGGCGAAGACGTAGCTCAATCAAATGCTCAAGAAGAGGCTTTTGCATCTGAGGCGCTTACTCCTTTTGCCATTGGTTTGTGGCTGTATCCAAAAGCCTTTGAGCAATCACCCTTGCAGCGCTTGGGGGAGGAGTGTCAGATGATCGTTGTGGGTTTTTGATGTGACGATAATTTTCGAGAATGGCCACGCGTCCTGCTTCAAGTTCACTGTTTACATGAGCTTCATGCGCCTCATTCATCGCTGCATTCGTGTAGACAAGAACTTTCTCAGAGGGCAGGGTGTCAATCGCCTCAGAAATCATAGAGGTGGATTCCCCTGGCACAAGAAGAAGGCCTTCTTTGGTTTTTAAGGCGCCTATAACAAGCTCAAAGGCATTATAAGGGGGCAGAAATTTCCTGTTTTCTGGTGTTTTATGTTGGAAATCAAACAAAGTCACTTGTGTTCCAGCTTCTTTCAGTGTGTGAACGAAAAGCTCTGTGATAGGATCTGAATAACCTTGTCGATGGACGGTGAGGACTTCTTCTTGATTTGCATCATATTTTCCTGTGCGAGGACCGTTGAGAAGAATCACACAGGCATCTTTTTCTTTTGCAAGAGGAACCACATAGTTTGCAAGGTTCAGAGCGTCATCTTTCGTGAACCTCTTTAGTCCTTTTGCAGGAGGAGAAAGGGGGGCGTCTCCTCCTAAAATAACACCTACATAAGAAGAGCAGACAGGGAGTTCCTTACCCCAGTCGCTGTATGTTTTTTCCGTGTTTTCTGGGGTACGGTTATGAGAAACGCCGACCGTTTCAATCAGTTTGGATCCAAGGAGTTTTTTGTCTTTCAGAGAAACATGGGTGGGAAGAGCAACAAACGTTAGTTTCTCCAAAAGAACGGGGTCTTTGTAGCGTTCCAACAGCATGTGAGATGTCAAGCACGTGATAATGCCAGGATGTGAAGGTAAGCTTTCAATGGCATCTATTCCGCCTTCTCCTGCACCAACAAGAATAACTTTTTCGTTGTTTGCAAGAGTTGCGTCTAGTTTTTGTAGAATGATGTCGGGTGTTCTTGAATCGAGGAACTCAGAAGTAATTTTTGAGTCGGATATGTTCAGAAGAGCTGCTTTAATGCCTTCCACTTGGCTCATATCACCTGCATTTGTTGGATTTGCAGTGATATACAGCTTGATGGTTGCCTGAGCATTTAATCCAAAAAACGATAAAAGTCCTAAGGATAAAAGAAAACGTTTCATGCAGGTCTCCGTTAGCAGACAAGTGACCCTATTTTTAAAAAACAAGAGTATCATAAGAAAATATACGCTTGTTTCTTATGGTTTGTCGATAAATTTCACAAGATCTTTAAAAGCAAACAGAAAGAATAAATATTCAACCTCTCCCACAAGAGGTAATTTTGTCATCCTTACTTTAGAAGTGCTTAATTTTCGAAGAAAATTCTAGAACTTCTTAAGTGAGGGCCGCATTCAAGTTTGAATGTGCCTTCCCAGTGTCCAAAGATCTTACGCCTCAATCCAATGGTGGGCCGTTCATGAATTGAAACACGCTCAGGAATACGGCCTTGTCCTGCCCCTTTGCTTTTACGTAAGCCCCTTCTGGCTTTATGGCGCGGCAAAAACTTCCATAGCTTTTGGTCTTTCTGAGCCTTTTGATAAAGCCAGGTATAGATTGTCTCATGGCTTAGGGAAGGGAGTCTCGATTGCTTGTGGGTCAGATGACCCGCGATTTGTTCGGGTGTCCAGTACAGACATCGCATTTTCTCGAGGACAAACTCTTGCAATTCAAGATCGCGGTCCTCACTACCCTATAATTTTTTGAAGACTTTGAGATTTGTTGGTTTTTCGAGGTGGTGCGAGGAGGCATAAGATGAGTTTTAAAGCCTGATCCCTGGCTTGAACAAGGAGTTTTCGTAAAGCATCAAATCCTCGCCTAAAAGTTGAGAAA